>SKHR01000096.1 GCA_007116865.1 Marinospirillum sp.
GCAGGACTGTCGGTCTCTGCCAATGGAGGCAAGCGTCAATCTGGTCACGTACCAGTTGCTGCCTGAGAAGTTGGAAGCCTCGCCCGTGGCGCTTGAGCGCTTAGGGCGGGGAGCAGTCACGTGTACGCCCGGTCTAGTGAAGGTTTTTTTTCAGCATGGCCTTCTGGTTTGTCTGTGGTAGAATGCGCGCCGATAATAATGACACTTTCAAGCAGACAAGGTGAATTATGGCTTCTACCCTAGCGTTTATTTTTCCCGGTCAGGGCTCCCAGCAGGTGGGGATGCTGTCTGAACTGGCTGAGCGTTACGCGGTTGTGCAAGCAACTTTCGAAGAGGCGTCCACGGCGCTGGGTTATGATCTCTGGCACCTGGTGCAAGAGGGACCGGCTGAAACGCTTAACCAAACCGATAAAACCCAGCCTGCTTTGCTGGCGGCCAGTGTGGCCATCTGGCGTGTCTGGAAAGAGCTGGAAGGCGCGCGTCCGGACTGGGTCGCAGGGCATAGCCTGGGTGAGTACTCTGCCTTGGTGTGTAGTGGCTGTATGGACTTTGCCGAGGGTTTGCGTCTGGTTGAAGCGCGTGGTCGCTTCATGCAAGCGGCGGTACCTGCCGGGCAAGGGGCTATGGCAGCGATTCTTGGTCTAGAGTCAGCCGCGGTGGAAGCCGCCTGTGAAAGTGCCGCGCAGGGTGAGGTGGTGCAACCGGTCAATTATAATGCACCGGGGCAGATCGTGATTGCCGGTCAAACCGAAGCAGTCAGCCGGGCGATCACCGCTTGCCAGGCAGCGGGTGCACGCAAGGCCATGCCTTTGCCCGTGAGTGTGCCTTCCCACTGTGATTTGATGAAGCCCGCTGCGGAATCTTTGGCCGAAGCCCTGGACAGCCTGCAGCTGAACAAGCCTCGAGTGCCGGTGGTGCAAAACGTTCATGCGGCACCGGAAACCGATGTGGATACCCTGCGTGAAAATCTGGTTGCACAGCTGTATCGTCCCGTGCGCTGGATTGAGAGTATTGAATTTATGTCAGGACAAGGGGTAGGGACCTTTATCGAATGCGGTCCGGGCAAGGTTCTGATCGGCTTGAATAAGCGGATCGTCAAGTCGGCGCGCAGTTTGGCAATCAATGACCCTGAGTCAGTCACATCGACTTTGGAATTGCTGCGCACAGAGGCCGAAACGGCCTAATCCCTTAGAGATTAATGAGGACAGGAAATGACAGCAGTGGAAACGACACAAGCGCTGGCCGGTAAAGTGGCTTTAGTGACGGGTGCCAGCCGTGGCATCGGGCGTGCGATCGCGCTGGCTTTGGGCGCCCAGGGCGCAACAGTGATTGGCACTGCCACCAGTGAGTCTGGGGCAACGGCAATCTCTGAAGCCTTTAAAGTGGCAGGGATCGCTGGTGAAGGCCGAGTACTGAATGTGACCGATGCGGACTCTATCGATACCTTGCTGGAATCGGTTTCTGCCAGCCATGGTGCGCCTTTGATCCTGGTAAACAATGCCGGTATCACCAAGGACAACCTGATGATGCGTATGAAAGAAGACGAGTGGGATACGGTGATGGACACCAATCTCAAGTCAGTTTATCGCATGAGCAAGCAGTGCCTGCGCGCAATGACCAAGGCTCGCTGGGGGCGCATCATCAATATCAGCTCTGTGGTTGCCTCCATGGGTAACATGGGGCAGGCCAACTATGCAGCGGCAAAAGCGGGCATGGAGGGTTTTACTCGCTCCTTGGCACGTGAGTTGGGTGCGCGTAATATCACCGTCAACTCGGTAGCCCCGGGTTTTATCGCGACCGATATGACCGAAGTGCTGCCAGAAGCGCACAAAGAAATGCTGTTGAAACAAATTCCCCTTAATCGTCTGGGTCAGCCTGAAGAAATTGCTGCTGCTGTGGCATTTCTTGCTAGTGAATCAGCCGGTTATATCAGTGGTGAAACCCTGCATGTCAATGGTGGCATGTACATGGGCTGAATGGAGTCGAAGGCGTTTTGACGCAACAGGCAGTTTTTTGTTGCATCAAGCGGCTTCGATTTATAAACTAGCGTGCAATTTCAACCAAGCACGTCAAGACTCTAACCAGGAGCAAACAAACGTTATGAGTACCATCGAAGAGCGCGTAAAGAAGATCGTCGCCGAGCAGCTGGGTGTTAAGGAAGAGGAAATTCAGAATGCCTCCTCATTCGTCGAGGATCTGGGCGCTGACTCTCTGGACACTGTTGAGCTGGTTATGGCTCTTGAAGAAGAATTCGAGACCGAAATTCCAGACGAAGAAGCCGAGAAGATCACCACTGTTCAGGAAGCCATCGATTACGTTCTGGCTCACCAGTAAGGTTCAGACTCTGTGTCTGACGTGCATGGCGTACCGCTAAAGTAAGCCTGCACTGAAAACCGCTCCACCCCTTGGGTGCAGCGGTTTTTCTTTTTTTAGGGTATAATTTTGCGAATTTTTTTGTGGTTAGCAGCCTGAATAGTGCGGAGGAAAAGGCATGTCGCGAAGAAGAGTGGTGGTGACTGGTATGGGGCTGGTGACGCCTTTGGGCAACGACCTTAAGCAAACCTGGGCGGGTATTTTGGCAGGAAAAAGCGGCATGGCACCCATCGTTGGGTTCGACGCGGAGGCTTTTTCAACTCGTTTTGCTGCACAGGTTAAAGACTTTGATGTTGAAGCCTACATGCCTGCTAAAGACGCACGCAAAATGGATACCTTCATTCAATACGGCATGGCTGCTGCGATTCAGGCGATTGAAGATGCCGGGCTGGAGTGTACCGAAGCCAATGCCAGCCGGATCGGTTGTGCCATCGGTTCAGGCATTGGCGGTTTGCCCATGATTGAAAAAAACCACCTGGCGTTGCAGCAGGGTGGCCCTCGCAAGGTTTCACCTTTCTTCGTGCCTGGATCGATCATCAATATGATCTCCGGCAACCTGGCCATCCGTTATGGCTTTCAAGGACCGAATATTGCGATCACCACCGCCTGTACCACAGGCACCCACAACATCGGTTATTCTGCACGCACGATCGCCTATGGTGATGCGGACGTGATGGTGTGTGGTGGTGCCGAAGCCGCCAGCACCCCCTTAGGGGTTGCCGGTTTTGGTGCCGCTCGGGCGTTATCAACCCGTAACGACGACCCTCAAGCAGCCAGTCGCCCCTGGGATAAGGATCGCGATGGTTTTGTCCTGGGTGATGGAGCGGGTGTGCTGGTGCTGGAAGAGTACGAGTCAGCCAAGGCCAGAGGCGCCCGGATTTATGCCGAAGTCACTGGTTTTGGTATGAGCGATGACGCCTATCACATGACTTCACCACCCGATGACGGGCGGGGTGCAGCGGCATCGATGCAAAACGCGATCAAGGATGCTGGTCTGAACCCTGACCAGATCCACTATATCAATGCACACGGCACTTCAACGCCTGCGGGTGATGTGGCCGAAAGCAAAGCGGTCGAGCAGGTGATGGGGGCAGCGGCCCGCCAGGTTGCGGTCAGCTCAACCAAATCGATGATCGGTCACCTGCTGGGTGCAGCCGGTGCGGTTGAGGCGGTTTTCTCCATCCTGGCGATTTGTGATCAAGTGGCTCCCCCGACCATCAATCTGGATCAGCCAGGTGAAGGCTGTGATCTGGATTATGTGCCACATACCGCGCGCCAGATGCGTATTGACCATGCGCTCAGTAACTCTTTTGGTTTTGGTGGAACCAATGGAAGCCTGATTTTCAGTCGGATTTAATTGAGCCAATGAAACACTCAGGCTTGCTGATTGATGGTGTTCCCCCCAGTGTCGAGGATCTTGACTGGCTACTGGCCAGTCGAGCCTTGGCGTTTGGAGAAGGGGTGTTCACCAGCCTGAGAGTCTGGCAAGGCAAGCCGGTTTTCTGGTCTGGACATTTAAAACGCCTGCAAACCAGTTTAAAAGACCTTGGCGCTGCCTTGCCCCCGGACTGGTGGGTAGCGTTGAGTGCCGAGGTGTTGCTGGTGGCTCAACAGCTCCAGGCTGGGCGCCTCAAAATCATGTTGTTGGCGGGTCCCGGTGGTCAAGGATATAGAGCCTCCCCTTCCAGTATTCGCTGGCATCGTGTGATCCACCCTCTGGTTTGGCAGCCACCCGTTGAACCCTATCAGGGAATTCGGGCCTGGTGGATGCAAACCCAGGATGAGCGCCCCTTGAGCCGCCATAAACACCTCAATTGTCTGCCCCAGGTGTTGCTGTCACAGCGGTGTCCTTCAGACTATTCTGAAGCAGTGCTGTTTGATGAGCGGGGTTTTCTGACCGAAGGTTTATCACGCAACCTGTTTTGGTATGCTCAGGGGCAATGGTTTACCCCGGCCTTGCACAAGGGGGTGCTGGCTGGAGTGATGCGATTCCAAGTGATCGAGGCCTGCTCACAGGTCAGCGAACAGGTTCAAGCCTGCCTGGCGGATCTGCAACAGGCAGAAGAAGTGTTTTTATGCAATAGTGTCCAGGGGATCTGGCCATTATTGGGTTTGGATGATGCCAGTGGTGCTTTGGCCGACTGGGCGCTGGGACCACAGACCCTGGTCTTAATGCAGCGGTTGCATCCGCAGATGGGATTGCCCGCGGGGGATGAAGGGTGAAAAAACTCAGCTTAATGTTTGTGCTGTTTTTGGCCTTGCTCACCGGTTTGGCTGGCTGGGGTTATCAGCAGCTACAGCGGCCCTTGCAATTGCCCGAAACACAGATTTACCTGGTGGCCCCTGGTAGCAGCTTTATTCGAGTACTCAATGAATTAGAGCAGCGTGGCTGGATCGATTCTGCACTGCCAGTGCGTCTCTGGCTCCGGCTGACCGGTGAAGAAGCCCGGATACGTCCGGGTGAGTATCAGGTGACGCCACAAACACGCATTCTGGATCTGCTTGATCAAATGCAACGTGGTGAGGTGGTGACCTATCGAGTCACCCTGCTGGAAGGGTGGACCTTTCGCCAGATACGCGCGGCGCTTTATCAAGCAGAAAAACTCACTCCCGAGACTCAGGACTGGTCTGAAGCGGAGATCATGGCCGCGCTGGGCATGCCAGATATGCCGGCTGAGGGCTGGTTTTTTCCTGATACCTATACCTATGCCAAGGGCATGAGCGACCTTGACCTATTACGTCAGTCTCATCAGCGCATGAAAAGCCTGCTGGAAGAGGTCTGGGAAAGCCGTCAAGTTGGCCTGCCACTGCAAACTGCTTATGAGGCACTGATCCTTGCCTCTATCATCGAACGTGAAACCGGCGCACCGCATGAGCGCCGTGATATCGCTGGGGTGTTTACCCGACGCTTGCAGCAGGGTATGCGTTTACAGACCGACCCCACGGTGATCTATGGGATGGGGGAAGCCTATCAGGGACGAATCACTCGTCGCGATCTGCGTGAACCGACCCCCTGGAACACCTATGTGATTCGTGGGCTGCCTCCGACACCGATTGCCTCACCGGGCGCTGCTGCGCTCAGAGCCAGTGTTGATCCAGCGGACGGGGAAACCCTGTTTTTTGTGGCGCGCGGCGATGGCACCCATCACTTTTCGGTGACCCTGCAAGAACACAATCAGGCGGTGCGACGTTATCAGCTTAACCGCTCCGCTGATTACCGTTCCTGGCCGGCACCAACCCCCAGCCCCTCAGAGGAAAGCGATGATGCCCGCTGAACCACAAGGCCGCTTCATCACCCTGGAAGGTGGTGAAGGGGTAGGGAAAACCACGAACATGGCTTTCATTACCGACTGCCTGGACCAGGCGGGCATTGACTGGATCGCAACACGTGAGCCGGGTGGGACTCCCCTGGCTGAGCGAATTCGTGATCTGCTGCTGAGTGCCAGTGAAGACGCGCCCAGTGAATTGACGGAACTGCTGCTGATGTTCGCGGCCAGAGCCCAGCACTTGGAGCAGGTGATCAAACCCGCATTAGCCCGTGGCTGTTGGGTGATTTGTGATCGTTTTACAGATGCCACCTATGCTTATCAAGGGGGTGGGCGAGGACAAAACAATCACCAGATTGCACAGCTGGAAAGCCTGGTGCAGGGGGATTTGCGCCCAGACCTGACTTTGCTTTTGGACATGCCGATCGAAAATTCCGGGCAGCGTTTAGAGCAGCGTGGGGTGAGCAAAGATCGTTTTGAGCAGGAAAAAGCGGCTTTTTTTGAGCGGGTACGTCAAGCCTATTTACAACGTGCCCTGGCTTACCCTTTAAGATTTCGGGTGATCAATGCCTGTTTGCCTCTGGCCGAGGTGCAGGCGCAGATTTTTGATCATCTGCAACCAATGATCCAGGCCTGGTCCTCGCAGGTTGACTCATGACAGAGGTGCGCAACGAACAAAAGCCCGCACAGCCACTGCCCTGGCATGCAGACATTTGGGCGCAGTGGTCACATCAGCTGCATGATGACCGCTTGCCGCATGCACTTTTAATCACTGGCCTGCCGGGTCTGGGTAAACGAACCCTGGCCAGAGCGCTGGCGCATCGTTTGCTTTGTGAGGCCCCGCAGGGGCCACATGCCTGTGGTCACTGCGAAGCCTGTCAGATGATGGCGGCTGGCTTTCACCCGGACTGGCATCAACTGAGTCCTGAAGCCGAAGGCAAGGCACTGAAAATCGATCAGATCCGTGAAATGACCCTTCAGGTACAACAGAGTGCTCAACGCGGTGGTCATAAGCTGGTGCTGATCTGGCCAGCGGAGGCAATGAACCTCTATGCCGCCAATGCCCTGCTGAAAACCCTGGAAGAACCTGAGCCGCGCACCCAGTTTGTTTTGGTCAGTGATCAGCCGTCCAGCCTGCCAGCCACTTTACGCAGTCGCTGTCAGCACTGGAAAGTGCAGCCACCGCCCTTGTCCCAAGGTCAGGACTGGCTGGCTCATCAGCTGAGTGAAGACCAGTGTCCGCAACAATTGCTCAAGGCCGCGGGTGGGCGGCCTTTGCAGGCGTTGAAAATGGCCCGCCCAGAGCAGGAACAGCAACGCCAGCTTTTGTATGAGGCGCTGGATCGTTTGACCCGTGATGCGGAAGTGACGGAAGTGGCCAGTCAACTCAAAAGCCTGCCTCTGGCGGATTGCCTGGACAGTCTGCAAAACTGGCTGGCTGACAGCCTGCGTTATACCCTGTTTGCCGAGGCGGGGGTTCAGGATGTGCGTCAATTGCCGCTTTATCAACAGTGGCATGCCTTGATGTCTGTGCGTCAAAGGATCAAACTAGACCTCGACTGCAGACAAGCACGGCTCGGCCTCAAGCAGAACCCTAATCCTGAGCTGTTTATTGAAAACTTACTGATCAGTCTGACTAAGGAGCTGGGTCATGAGTGATGTGAAACCGTTAAAATTGATTCTTAAGGACAAGCAGGCCCTGTATCAGGCCTATATGCCTTTTTTAAAGCGGGGCGGTCTGTTTGTGCCGACCAACCGCAGTTACAGGCCTGGACAAGTGTTGCACGTGGCGGTACTGCTGCCAGAGCAGCCAGATCCAGTGCTGATTTCTGGTGAATTGGTGTGGCATACCCCGGTCGGTGCGCAGGGGCGCAAAACGCCCGGCATCGGCATTCACCTGAGCGAAGAAGATACGCCAACCCGTAAGTACATCGAAGAACAGTTGGCAGGGATGCTCAATAGTGACCAAGCGACCCATACCATCTAATGCATTTAATCGACTCTCACTGCCATCTCGACATGCTGGCAGCCGACCAGCTCGGCCAATTATTAGATAACGCACGTCAGGCGGGCGTGCGTCATTTTCTTTCCATCAATGTTAATCCCAACAACCTGGCTGACTTAGACCGGCTGACCTGCGAACACGAGGACATCAGCCTGTCGGTCGGTCTGCATCCGCTGCACCAGCAGGAAGCCGAAATCAGCCTGCCAAGGTTATTAGAGCTGGGTCAGCATCCGCGAGTGATCGCGATCGGTGAAACGGGTCTGGATTATTACTATGGTCAAGACCAGGCAGATGCTCAGTGGCATCACTTCACCCTGCATTTGCAGGCAGCTTTGCAGCTGAATAAACCCGTCATCGTGCATACCCGTGATGCGGCGGCTGATACGCTGGCCGCACTCAAACCCTTTTGTGAGGCCGGGGGGCGTGGGTTGATCCATTGCTTTACCGAAGACCTGGCCTTTGCGCGTGAAGTCATCGGCATGGGGCTGTATGTGTCTTTTTCCGGTATCGTCACCTTTCGTTCTGCCGATGCGCTGCGTGAAGTCGCCCGTCAGGTGCCGCTGGACCGCCTGCTGATCGAAACGGATGCGCCTTACCTGGCGCCAGTGCCTTATCGCGGCCAGACCAATCAGCCGGCTTATGTACGCCAAGTGGCGGAATCCATTGCACAAATCCGAGACTTGCCGGTCGAGCAGGTGGCGCAGCAAACCAGTGAAAACTTCTATCGACTTTTCGGATTTCATTGATTCCTTGCTTGGCTTAAGACTTGCTTCCGCTGCCAATCCAGAGTAGTTTGTTGACTGAAAACGCCAAATCAGTCACCAAATGAGGAGTGGATCATGGCAGAGTCAGCGGTCGAAAAGCAGGCCCGGCGTGTCAGAGAGTTTCGTCAGCGTGAGCAGCGGATTCTCGATGCGGCCTTGGCACTCTTTCTTGAACTGGGTGAGGACAAGGTGACGGTTGAAATGATCGCGGATGCGGTCAGTATTGGTAAGGGGACGATTTACAAACACTTCTCGACCAAGTCAGAAATTTATCTGCGTCTGATGCTGGATTACGAACGTGAGATGGCGGACTTGTTTCAATTGCCGCAGATTGCCGAAGACAAGGAGGCCTTATCGCGTGCCTACTTTGAATTTCGCATGCAAGAGCCAGCCAAGTATCTGTTGTTCAATCGCCTGGAAGAAAAGCTGGTCAAAGCCAATGTCATTCCTGAGATGATGGAGGATCTGCATCGCTTTCGTGCCAAAAACCTGGAAAGCCTGTCGAGTTTGATCACCGCACGCATTGATGAAGGCCACTTAGAGGCCGTTCCGCCCTATTTTCATTACTGTGCTTCCTGGGCTTTTGTGCATGGCGCGGCAGTGCTTTACCAGTCGGAGTTTTTTCAGGACATCATTCAAGACAAGGAAGAGTTTTTCCGCTTTATGATGGACATCGGCGTGCGTTTAGGCAATCGCGGCAAACGGGGTAAAAAACGGCCTGAATCGGATTCACTATGACACAAGCTGCCTTGGGGCAACTGGTTCGCCGGATCGAAAAAAATCAGTATGAAGGTGACCTGCCTCCCGTCGCTCAATGGCAACCAGCACAGCAAATAGACCTGCCCTTGTCGATTGACCGTCAGGGGCAGTGGTGCTTCGCTCAGGAGCCAATTCAGCGAACCCGCCTGGCCCGCCTTTTATCTACCTTGCTGCGACGTGAGCCTGATGGCCGTTATGCGATCATCACCCCGCAGGAAAAGGTCTATGTGGAAGTCGACGATGTGCCTTTCATCATCTGCCTGGCAGAACGCGAGGTAGTGAACAATAAAACTAGAATCTGGCTGACCACCCAGTTCAGTGATCGGTTTTATCTGGGCGCAGAAAATCCAATCACGTTTAAAACGCTGGAGCAGGCGGCACCTGTGCCCTATGTGCGGGTCAGGGGCCAACTCTTTGGTCGTATTCTGCCGGCCGTTTTTTATCAGCTGGTGGAGTGGGGTGAAGGAGTCACCTGTGCAGCAAGCGGCAAGACAGATTGGCGAGTCAGCAGTGACGGCCAGTTTTTCTCCCTAGGACAGTTTGAGGCATGAAGCTGACAGCAGAGCAGCAGGCCGTGGTGCAGCATTCGCAAGGTCATGCTCGCATCCGTGCTGTGGCGGGTTCGGGCAAAACCACCACACTGGTTGCACGAGTGCTGCACCTGTTGGGCCAGGGCGTGCCTGCCCGGCGTTTGCTGGTGGTGATGTATAACCGTTCAGCCAAAGAAGATTTTCAAGCCAAGCTGGCTCGCCAGGCGGCTTTAAACGGGTGGGCACAGCCTTTGCCGGAAGTGCGCACCTTTCACTCCCTGGGTTACCGCCTGACTCAGCGTTTTGAGCAGTGGGGCTGGTTGCCCCGGCGTCAGCTGCGCATGGAAGACTGGTTGCTTGATCGCCTGATCAAACAAAGTCTGACCGAGGTAGCCAGGCAGCAGGGGCAAAACCCCCAGGCCTGGCTGGAAGAAGAGGCCGTCAGCAGCTTTCGTGATTTTTGTGCCCAGGTGAAGTCCGGCTGTGAAACAGCCCAGGCCGTTTACGAAGCGGCTGATTGGCCTGCCACCACTCGTCACTATGTGCACGCCTTTGATCAGCTTGAAACCCTGCTGGCGGATCAGCAGGTGATGTTTTTCGATGATTTGATTTGGCGTCCCGTGCGGTATTTGCTGGCGCACCCTGACAAAGCCCCGGCACTGCAAGGTTATATCGATCAGGTGATCGTTGATGAGTATCAGGATATCAACGCCATTCAACAACAGCTATTGATGATCCTCGGTCAGGATGCCGAGATGATGGTGGTTGGGGATGTTGATCAGTGCATTTATGAGTGGCGCGGTGCACGTCCGGATTTTATGTTGGATCACTTTACCCAGCAGTATGCCGCGGTTCAGGATTACCCCCTCTCAACCAGCTTTCGCTTTGGGCACGCTCTGGCCATCGCAGCCAGTCAATTGATTGATCAAAATCGCAGCCGAACCCCGCAACTGACCCTGGCCAACCAGGGCAGTGTGAGTCAATTGACTCAAGGCCAGGGTGTTGACTGGATGCTGGATCAGCTCGAAGCCTGGCTGGCTGAACGACCTCAAGCCAGTGCAGCGGTGCTGGTACGCAGTTGGGCGTTAAGCCTGCCGGTGCAACTGGCTTTGTTGAAACGCCACCAAGCGTTTCAGTTGCCGAAAAATGAATTTTTTGTGTTCAACCGCCCGTTGATTCAGGCCTTGCTTGGTATTGCCCGTCTGATCAGTGCCGATGTCTGGGCTGAGACGTTGTTGCGATCTCATCCTTGTGCTCAGGCCGATTTTGCTCAGTTCCTGGCCGTGCCCAGCCTCTATTTGACCGAAGCGGAACGTCAGCAACTGACACAGGCCTGGGTCGCTGGTGATCAGGCCTGGACCCAGCAGGTGCAATCCTTGAGTCCCTATAAAGCCCGCCAGGTGCGCGAACGATTTCGCTGGGCCAAAAAACAGGCGCGTCAGGCCAGCCAGCTAAAACCCGTGCGTTTGATTGATGACTGGTTGCAGGCACTGGACGTTTTCCAGCAGCTACGAAAAACAGCGGCAACCCCTGAAATTGCGGATGAGTCAGTTCGTTTGCTGCAAGCCATGCGCCGTCATGCAGCCAAATCCAGCCAGGACTTGGGTGCCTGGCTGCAGGAGCTAGAACAGGCGCGTCAGGAAGGCACCGCGCATCTGGGTGACAGTGTCAGCCGTATCAGTATTCAAACGGTACATTCCGCCAAGGGCTTGGAGTGGGACTGGGTCGCTGTTTATGGCCTGAATGAGGGAGACTTTCCCTATGTCGGTCAATCACAACGCCTGACCAGCGCGGCGCTGGAAGCAGAGCGCCGCCTGGCTTACGTCGCCATGACCCGGGCCAAAACCCAACTGCTGCTAGTGGAAGAACCCGCCAGTGGGATGACCAGTCGTTTTGTGACCGAAGCCGGATTGCCTTTGGCAATGCAGTTACAGGATTCAATTCTGGCTGGCAAGGCACCGAAGTCCGGTAGCCTGCCAGCCTTACTGGATGAGTACTGGCACCGAGTGACCTAAGCCCCCCAGGTTTGCAGGCGATCGCGTGCATAACGTGCCGGTTCGCCTGAACCGCCCATTTCCAGGAAGCGTCGATAGGCCTGACTGGCCTGAGGAATTTGTTCCAGGCTTTCATGGCTGAGACCAATGAAAAACTCGGTCATCGGATTGCCAGGCAGTAGGGTTTTGTAGGTCTCAAAACGCTGTAATGCCTGTTCGGGTTGGCGCTGGTACAAAAGGGCGACACCGGACAGGTGCTGGGCCTGGGCTTCTTCCGGGTAAATCTCGACGGCCTGATTCAAGTGGGGCGCAGCCTGAGCAAAGTTCTCCTGAGCCAGGTAAACCTTGCCGAGCATGACCAAGCCAACATAATCATTGGGTGCCTGCTGCAAAGCGGTTTTTAGCAGGGTTTCTGCCTGGGCATATTCCCCTTGTGCAAAGTAGGCTTCGGCCTGCTGTTGTTTCTCGATGGCCGGTTTCATACGGCGCAATCCAGCGGTTTTATCCATGTAACGTTCGCGCTGCATGGGTTGATTCTGTTTGCTGGCATAACGTCCGCTGGCTTGGCGCTGCGCATCCCGATAACGCTCTGAACTCATCGGGTGAGAGGAGAACATCTGCTCGATCACACTGGGTTGGCGTTGCGACAGGCTTTGCAAACGATCCATCAAATCCACCATGCCCTGGGGGGAGTAACCGGCCTGAGTCATATACTCCAGCCCCAGGGTATCTGCTTCGCGTTCATCCGAGCGACTGTACTTGGCAAGCAAGGCGCCGGCAGCGATGCCACCGAGGCCGAGCGCCAGGGCCGTGGTGGTGGAATCCGAGCGGGTACCCAGGAAAATCCCGGTACCGGCCACCACCAGACCGGCCAGCGTGCCTTTGGTCATGCGTTGTGCGGTATGGCGTGCGGTGACATGCGCGACCTCATGCCCGACCAGGGCGGCCAGTTCGGCCTCACTTTCCATGGTCAGCAGAATGCCACGGGTGATGCCGATGGTGCCGCCAGGGAAGGCATAGGCATTCACATAGTTGGCATTCAGTGCATTGTAGCTATAGGGCATCTCGGGGCGGTGAGAAAGCCGACCAATCGAGTCACCGACTTCACTGACATAGTTGAATAACTCGGCATCCTGTACCCGGCCATAATCCGCCGAAATCTGGTGGGGTGCATGCTGGGCGTCAATACGGCGCTCTTCCGCTGCAGACATCAGCATCAATTGGCGTTGCCCTGTGGCTGGATTGACACTGCAACCGGTCATGATGCCACCAGAAGCCAGGGACATCAGCCAGAGCATTTGACGCCGGGTCATTTGCTGGCGGGCGGGTTGTAGCTTTAGCCATTCAGAGGAGGGTTGGGTTGGATGCTGGGTCATGGGGAGGACTCCTGAAAGCCGGTCAGGCGAAAAAGATTATCACAGATGATGGCGGCAGCAATGGCAACATTCAGCGACTCGGCTTGTCCTGAGCCGGGAATGGTGATGCGTTGGCTGACACGTTGAAGCACGGGTTCACTCAGGCCATGCGACTCACTGCCTAACAGAAGGACACCCTGGGCTTGAGGGGGCAGTTGCAGCTGGTGCAATGAGTCCCCTTGTAAGTCGGCACCAAGTTTGAGGCAATGAGCGGGTAACTGATCCAGATAGTCAGTCAGCGCTGTGTGGTGAATACGAACGCGCAAAAACGAGCCTTTGCTGGCGCTGATCACCTTGGGGCTGAACGCATCCACACACTGGGGTGAGCAGACCAAATCCGGCATGCCAAACCAGTCAGCCAAACGGATCAGGGTGCCCAGATTACCCGGATCATTGATTTGATCCAGGGCGAGCAGCCAGGGCGAGGGGTGTGGCGCCTCATTGGCTGGTTCGGGCAGTGGTACCAGTGCCAGCGCTTGTTCGTTGGTGTGCAAATGGCTGAGGGCACTGATGTGTGCGGGCTCACACACCCAGGGATCCAGGGTCCGTTGAGCCAGTAAATCTTGATGCGCTTCGGCAAAAGCCGGGCTGATCAGCAACTGCTCAATCGGCCAGTCACTGTTGAGCAGTTCACAAACGACTTTTTCACCTTCAACCAGAAACAGCCCCTGGCTTTGGCGGTATTTCTTCTTGTGCAAGGAGCGAATGAGCTTTTGCCACTTTTGACTTAACATGCCTGACTCTTGATTAAAAAATACCGGTTTCCAGTCCTGCTGCCATGGACTGACCAAGGGTTTCAGCTGAGGTAACAAACTCGGCTTGCCAGGGGCCTTTAAGCAGCAAGGTGGGTTGAACCCACTTCCATTTAAGCCCGGTCACGATCCGTCGAATAGCCTGATCCGTGCCCTGTCCATCCAAACCGGCACGAATGTAGAGCGCGCAGGGCAGTCCTTGGGTTTTCTCCAGGCAGGGATAATAACACCGATCAAACACGTCTTTGATCAATCCAGCCATGGTGCCAAAGTTTTCGGTGGTGCCCAGGATCACAGCATCACTTTTTAATAGATCCTCTGGCTGGGTCTGCAAGGGTGTCAGGCAGCGGCTGTAGACTTGGCTGATATCTGGATGGGTGGCACCCCGCAATACCGCATTCGCCAGCTGTTGAGTGTTGGCTGAAGGGGTGTGCGCAATGATCAATAACTGCCGCATCATCAGATGTCTTCAGCCGCCGGTGGTTGAGCTGGAGGGCGGGGGCGTGAAACCGGGTGGTCGGTGGTGACCTGCAATACCTGGGTTTCTCCTGCCTGCCATATCTGCATGCTGAGGGTGGCCTGAGGCGGTGCCTGACGAATCGCACGCAAATAGGCCATTGGGCTGGGGGTACTTTGTTCATTGACATGAGTGATCAGGGCGCCGGGCATCAGTCCCTGTTCCTGGGCAGAGCCTAAAGCCTCTGTCACCAGCACGCCGGGGGTGTCGGGCAGGTCTAATGCCTGGCGCAAATCAGCGGGCAGATGCGAAACACTGATGCCCCGTGCGGTCACGAGCTGCTCAGCAATCAGACGAACATCAACCTCGGTTGCGCTGTCCAGCACACTGGGGCCAAGATAGATTTCTGCGCCAACACGTAACGCCAGTGCCATAGCATCACTGGGTCGGGCATCAATCAGGCGTGGCTGGCTCAAGGTCGGGCCATCCAGCTCAAGAAAGCTTAAATAAGCCCCTTGCTGCATCTGGTCAATCAACACGCGCTTGAGCTGAAGGTCCAGGCCTAACACCAGATTTCTGAGCAGATCGTGAGTCATCGGGCGGGGTGTGACCACATCTTGCAGCGCATTTTCGATGGCCTGACCTTCCACGAGGCCAATGAAAATGGGCACCACCTGCTGACTTTGATGGGGTTGCAGCAGGACCACGGGGGTTCCCTGAGGGGATAACAAAAGACTCACCAGCTCTGCGCTCACCCACTCATCATCGGCAACAGTGAGCGGGCGGGCAAACAGGTTTGAGCTGGTCAGTAAAGCACATACCAAGACCAGAGTAGGAATCAGGCTGGGGTGACTCAGCCGTTTTAACCTCATTTTTAGCTCCAGGGTTTAATTTTCGGTGGCTTCCATGGGGTGTTGCTTGTCCTTTTTCTTCTTTTTCTTGCGCCGTTTAAGACTGAAAATATCCTTGCGTCGGTCTTTAAGGTTAGTCACTGAGCCTTCATTGCGCACAATTTTTA
>SKHR01000116.1 GCA_007116865.1 Marinospirillum sp.
GACCCCGAAGCCAAGCGCAAAGTGATCGGCAACACCTTTATCGATGTCTTTGAAGCTGAAGCCGCCAAGTTAAAAGATGTCGACTTTCTGGCACAAGGCACCATCTACCCGGACGTGATTGAATCGGCCGCTGCCAAAACCGGCAAGGCCCACGTGATCAAGTCCCACCACAATGTCGGTGGCCTGCCTGCCAGCATGCGCATGTCCCTGGTTGAACCCCTGCGTGAACTCTTTAAAGATGAAGTACGCAAGATCGGCCTGGAACTCGGCCTGCCCTACGACATGGTGTATCGCCACCCCTTCCCCGGCCCCGGCCTGGGCGTGCGGATTCTTGGAGAAGTGAAAAAAGAATTCGCCGACCTGCTGCGCGAAGCCGATGCCATTTTTATTGAAGAACTGCGCGCCAGCGGCTGGTACGACAAAACCAGTCAAGCCTTTGCCGTCTTCCTGCCGGTCAAGTCTGTCGGCGTGGTGGGTGATGGCCGCCGCTACGAATGGGTCATCGCCCTGCGCGCGGTAGAAACCATCGACTTCATGACTGCCCGCTGGGCCCACCTGCCCTACGAGCTGCTGGAGAAGGTCTCTAACCGCATCATCAATGAAATCTCCGGCGTTTCACGCGTCACCTACGACGTGTCCTCCAAACCCCCCGCGACCATTGAGTGGGAGTGATCCTGCGCCAATGACGCATAAACCAGCCTATTACATGCACCGAGCGCTTGAGCTGGCTGAACAGGCTCAGGCGCTGGGTGAGGTGCCAGTGGGTGCGGTGGTGGTTTCACCGGAGGGGCAGATTCTGGGCGAGGGGTTTAACGCTTGCATTCATCAGCATGACCCCAGCGCGCATGCAGAGATCCAGGCGTTGCGCAACGCAGCGCTCGCTCTGCAGAATTATCGTCTGACGGGGTGCAGCCTTTATGTCACTTTGGAGCCTTGCACCATGTGCATTGGCGCGATGATTCATGCGCGTATCGGCCAGCTTTATTATGGTTGCAAAGAACCCAAAAGCGGCGCGGTGGCTTCGGTGTGCAATCTACCCGCGCAACCTTGGTATAACCATCAAATCAAGGTTGAAGGCGGGCTGTTGAAGAAGCTGTGTCAGACCCAGCTGGAAGCCTTTTTTCAATCCAGAAGAGTGGGATCATAGGGGTCATCCAGACCGGTTGCGCCACCGGGAACCGCAGGATCAAACAACTGATCCGTGGCCAAAACGATAGAGTTCCTGCCCTGATTCTTCGCTACATAAAGCGCTTTATCGGCACGGGCTGAGACGGATTCCACCGATTCAGGAACTTGATAACAGGCAATGCCGATTGAGGCCGTCACCTTGACTGGCTCGGTCACACCTTCCAGCGCTATCACCACCTGCTCAATATCCTGGCGTACCCGCTCGGCAACTTCCTGAGCTTCTTTTTCTCCCGCCTGAGCCAGCACAACCACAAACTCTTCACCGCCATAACGCGCCACATAATCAACGTCGCGCACACTCAGGCGTATCACCTGGGCCACCTGCTGTAAAATCAGATCGCCGGCCGCGTGCCCGTAGGTGTCATTGACCTGCTTGAAGTAGTCCAGATCCACAAAGGCAATCGAGAACTGGTAACACCCCCCTCGATCTGCCAGCTGTTTTTGTGCATCAAGCAACTGGTCCAAATAGCGACGGTTATATAAACCCGTCAACTCATCAGTGATCACCAGGGCCTCAATTTTCTCCATGGCCTTGGCTAAGTCGGCATTGCGGGTTTTCAGTGTCAAACGCAGGTTGACGATTTCCACGCCCAGCAGGCTTAAGCCAATCAGCGCCAGAACAAAAACCAGCGCGGTCATGGTTTCCTGCTCCCAGTGCAGGGGGTAGAGGCCGTTTTGGATAAAGTGCAGAACTACCGACAAAACGTAGCAACTGAATAACAACAGCGCCAAAGCGACAATTTGTCGAGGCCGGTAGCGAAAAAGCGCAAACAACATGATGATCAGGAAATGAATGATGAGCCAGTGGCGCATTCCCGGCGCATTGATCATTAAAAACGTGACCAGCACAACATGGACGCCCAACTGAAAAATTGACAAGCTAGGATCGGCGAAACGCAAATTACGCCGTGTATGGATCAGCCAAGAGGGGAGCAGATAGATCACGGTGCTCAAGCACAGATAAAGCAGCAAAAACTCTGCATTCCAACTGAGATAACCTAAAAACCAGGCGACACAAAGTGCCGTATTACTGGCAAAACCCGCCCCTGCAGCCATCATCCCCCGACGAAGTCGGAGCTGTTGAGCCGCTGGACGCGTTCGCGCACGTAATGATGCAAAATCCTTTTTCAAACCTTTTCCTCTCTTTTCATCAGCATTCAGGTCGCCTTTTTTATTTTATACTGGCGCAACATTGACCGCTAAAAATGCAATCTTAGCACAGTTTTCCTAACTCGACCGACCGATGACGACTCACCCCAACTTTGCGACTCGCCTATTGACCTGGTTTGATACCCAGGGCCGCAAGCATCTGCCCTGGCAAGGCAGCAATGACCCCTATCCGATCTGGTTGTCAGAAATCATGCTGCAACAGACTCAGGTTAGTACGGTGATTCCTTACTATCAACGCTTCATTCAGCGCTTTCCTCAACTACCCGACCTGGCGGCCGCCCCCATTGATGAAGTGCTGCATCACTGGGCGGGGCTGGGTTATTACGCCCGCGCGCACCATCTGCACCGCTGTGCTCTGCAAGTCAGGGATCACTATCAGGGTGAGTTTCCGGTTGAAGATCTTGAGGCACTTAAAGCCTTGCCCGGTATCGGTCCCTCGACCGCAGCAGCCGTACAGGCCTTCACCACCGGCAAACGGGCGGTCATCCTCGATGGCAACGTGAAGCGTGTGATGGCACGCCACGCAGCCATTCATGGCTGGCCGGGACAAACTCAGGTCAACAAGCAGCTCTGGCAGGCTGCGGATCATCGAACCCCGCATCAACGTGTGGCCAACTACACTCAGGCCATCATGGATCTAGGCGCGCTCGTTTGTACCCGCAGCCGCCCTCAGTGTGATGTCTGCCCTGTCGCAACAGACTGCCAGGCCAACCGGCAACAATTGACCGATCAACTCCCCAGCCCACGACCTAAAAAAAACCGCCCGATACGTCTGTCACACTGTCTGCTATTGCACACAGCTGATGAGCACTATCTATTACTACAGCGTCCCTCTCCTGGGATTTGGGCTGGATTGTGGACGCTGCCAGAGCAAGAAACCAAAACCCAGCTGCAACACTGGCACAGCCAAGTCCTGCCAGATCACCAACTGACGCTGCATGAAGGACAAAAATTATCCCATGCTTTCACTCATTTTGAATGGCAAGCCCAGCTCTGGCTGGCAAGCCTCCCGTGCAGGCATACTGAACTGGGTGAGATGACAAAGCCAGACTGGCTCTGGTATAACCCCAAGCAGGCACCTAAGCTGGGGCTGCCAGCGCCCATCCAGCGACTTTTCATGTTGAGCCATCACGGCCAAGCGCCACTGACCCTTGATGAGGAAAACCCATGACCCGCCAGGTTTTTTGTAAAAAATACCAACAACAATTAGACGGACTGGACCAGCCACCCATGCCAGGGCCGAAAGGCCAGGAAATCTATGAGCAGATTTCTTGCCAGGCCTGGCAAGAATGGCTGGAGCATCAAACCCGCCTGATCAATGAAAAACGCCTCAAAGTCTTTGAGCCGGAAACACGCACCTACCTGCAAACACAGATGGATCTTTTCTTTGCAAACCAGGCCACAGATGAGGCTGAAGGTTACCAACCACCGAAAAGTTAAAGTTTTTCATTAAACTGCTTGACGAACTAAAACCAAATCTATTTAATATGCACGCGTTGGCCAGATAGCTCAGTTGGTAGAGCAAGGGACTGAAAATCCCTGTGTCGGCGGTTCGATTCCGCCTCTGGCCACCACTGCTGGGGTATCGCCAAGTGGTAAGGCAGCTGGTTTTGGTCCAGCCATTCGGGAGTTCGAATCTTCCTACCCCAGCCATTTCCTTATCTGCTTGCCGGTATAGCTCAGTTGGTAGAGCAACTGACTTGTAATCAGTAGGTCCCGGGTTCGACTCCTGGTGCCGGCACCATTAGAACCCTGTCTTATCAGGGTTTTTTTGTGTCTGAAGCCCATCCACTCCCCCGCTTTCTTTTGTTTTATACATGATCAATGTTATGTTTCAGGTTCTCGTTAACCGGTTAACAAGGACTGAGCGCTGTGAAGCACCTTCTTTTTTCTCTCTTACTCCTGCTCCTTCTGGCTGGCTGCTCCAGCAACCCCCTGGGGATTTCTGATAGTGACTGGGAAATGATGACCCCGGAACAACAGCATGAAGCACGACTGGAACAGGCACGCATTGATGA
>SKHR01000164.1 GCA_007116865.1 Marinospirillum sp.
ACTTCCTGTACATAGGCCTCACCCCGTTCAGAGTAGCTCAATAAACCGGCAGCCAGAAGGTAACCTGTCAGTTCCTCTGCCTCTTCCTGCAACTCCGCACGCAGGCGGCGCAACCCTGCATAGGCTCGATGGGTGTTGATATTGCGCATATAGGCGCGCACGCTGTCTTGAACGGTATCAAAACGTCGAACTTCGTGATTGAAACCGTCAATACGCCGCTCAGGAACCAGACCACAACCGGCCGAGAAACACCACTGACCAAACAGATTATTGCCCTCTTGGGCAAAGCGCGAGCGGCCCCAGCCTGACTCATTGGCCGCTTGCATCAGCACCAGATCGGCAGGCACTTGATCAATCCGGCGTAACACCCGCTCCCAGTCCGCATCAGTTTCAGGAAGGACCAAGCCATATTCGGCAAGGGTTTCATCCAAGAGCAACGAATCCTGTGGCAATAACACCATCCCTGACTCCAGGTGCAGCCTTGCCAACTGCAGCTGTTCTCTTTGCCACTGAATCCGTTGATTCTCAGCCACCACCAGAGGTGTGAGCAACTCAAAAAAAGCCGCCTTCAACCAGGGCACATGACGGATTTCACTCAGATCCGGCAGCTGCTCTAAAGGATCGATTTCAGGAAACTCCAAGGGGGTCAACAAGGGGGCAGGCTTGCGCAGTTCGTTGATACCAGCGCCCAGAGCCACCAGCAAGGAAAGCACAATGAGCGCCCTAAAACTGCGCTCGACAACTGAAAAGTTCGTTAAGGGTTGGCTCACTCAAGTCTTCTCAAGCAGGATCAGGTCACCTGAATATGCCAGGGCTCATAACGGACGCCATAATGGTTGTCCGTGGTATAGCGAATTTCAACAAAGCCCAGATCCTGCAAACGACGATACACATCCGTTTCAGCAAAATCATCGCTAAAGTTGCGATAGCCAAAACCCACCTTACCCACATCAAAGTCGCCCACCGCATGATAAGAATAACCGGGCGGTGCCAAGGAGCGCGAAGCCTTAGACATATTGCCTTCGGACTGATCGACCTTGGCCAAGAAGAGGTGAGTCTGCTTGACCAGGCTGCGTACGCCAGAAGTCAGCATCAAGTCATCACCAACCTGCTCACGCACCTTGTCATAAAAGGCTGATGAGCGCCCCCGGAACAAGAAGTGTCCGGTCCCCCGGATGCTTTCAACCTCATCCCTTGGAATTCGATGAGTCAGCTGGTCAATCACCTTGTCGCCATAAAAACCATAAATACGGGCATCGGTGAGGAAAAGCTCTTCCATAAAGTCCAGCTCGGCCTGAGTGAAGGCTCCGATCTGGCGATAGTTGCGGGCATAAAGAAAGGCTTCATCAAAGGACAGCAGGTTAAAGTTGCCATGCCCGACGATGTCCTGCACTCGGTCTAAACGCTGATACAGCGACAACATGACCGGCATTTTTTCTGCCGGCAGAAAGTAGTCGTCTTCAAACACACTCTCAAAATAACGGATACGTGTCTGACTGTCCGCAACACCACTTTCGGCCAGCTGACGCTCAACGGCACGCTGGTGCTCTTCTGCCATTGCACGGCTTAAATCCGTTGGCAGAATGTCTTCCATTCCCTGGTGTAAATGGGTCACCCCCCACTGGCCTTGTCGAGCGCCCAGCGCAAAACCTTCTTGCAACTGGTTGTTCATATAAAGCTGGCGGACAACCGTCCCACTGCCGAGTGCCACAAATCCACTCACTGAGAGGGCTTTTAGAAGAGTTCGTCGCTCCACAGAACCACCTTTAAAACGTTTATATTTTAATCAGGTAAACTTTACTAAGACCTTGGCCCAGTGTCCAGAGCGTCCGCTCGGTTGTTCATGACTTCTGGCGATCATCTCAATAGCGATATTAAATACAAGAATAGCAATAGATAGAAAAAAGTGAAGGCAGAAAAACCTGCCTTCACTTCGATTTCATGATTCAAGGGAAAAACTCAGTCCGCCAAGTCCAGCAGCAAGCGATTCAGGCGCTGCACAAACTGACCCGGATCTTTGAGGGTTTCACCAGCCGCCAGCGCCGCCTGATCACACAGGAGCAACGCCAGTTCATCAAACTGCGTCTCCTGTGCGGTCTCCTCAAGGCGCTTGATCAGTGGGTGCCCTGGGTTAATTTCCAGAATCGGCTTGCTTTCTGGTGCCTTCTGCCCAGCCGCTTCAAGAATTTTACGCATCTGCACCCCCACATC
Source organism: Marinospirillum sp. (assembly GCA_007116865.1). Lineage (GTDB taxonomy): Bacteria > Pseudomonadota > Gammaproteobacteria > Pseudomonadales > Halomonadaceae > Marinospirillum. Next base: position 2,212 of record SKHR01000164.1, read on the forward strand.
AGCAGCCCCAAGCACCAGCACCGCCGGTGAATCGGTCAGACGTGTTGAAACGCGTACTTCACTGACACGCGCCTCTAACGCCTTCTGAATTCGCTCTAACAGGGGTTTCTTTTCTTCCGTCGCCTTTTCTTGCGCCTGCTTGTCTTCGTCTGAGTCCAGCTGGCCAAGATCCAGGTCACCACGCGCCACATCGACCAGCGCCTTGCCATCAAATTCATGCAACTGGCTCATCAGCCACTCATCAATCCGATCAGTGAGCAGCAGGACTTCGATGCCCTTCTTGCGGAATACCTCCAGGTGAGGGCTGGATTTTAGCTGCTCCAGGCTTTCTCCGATCAGATAGTAGATCTTGTCCTGCCCTTCTTTGGCCCGCGTCAGATAGTCGGCCAGACCAACCACCTGAGCGTCTTCCTGGGTTGAGCTAAAGCGCAACAAACCAGCAATGCGTTCACGGTTTGCGTAATCCTCACCCGGCCCCTCTTTAAGCACCTGACCAAACTCTTTCCAGAAGGCCTGGTATTTTTCTGTGTCCTTGGCAATTTTTTCCAACAGGCTGAGCACCCGCTTGGTGAGCGCGGTTTTCATACTGTCGATCTGTGGATTTTGCTGCAGGATTTCACGTGAAATGTTCAGCGGCAGATCCGAAGAGTCAATCACCCCTTTGATAAAGCGCAGGTACAGGGGCAGGAACTGCTCCGCGTTATCCAGAATAAAGACACGCTGCACGTAGAGTTTTAATCCACGCGGGGCTTCGCGGTGATAAAGATCAAAGGGCGCACGCTTGGGCACATAGAGCAAAGAAGTGTATTCCTGCTTGCCCTCAACCTTGTTATGGCTCCAGTCCAGCGGATCTTCAAAATCATGAGCCACGTGTTTGTAAAACTCACTGTACTCTTCATCTTTGATTTCGTTTTTTGCCCGAGTCCACAGGGCATTGGCTTTATTGACAGTTTCCCACTCAAGCGCGGCTGTTTCGTCCTTTTCATCCGCTTCATCCGCGACTTTTTTTAGCTGAATCGGCAAACCCACATGGTCAGAGTATTTCTGGATGATGTTGCGCAAACGCCAGCCATTGGCAAACTCTTTGGCATCTTCTTTGAGTATCAGCGTGATGCGGGTTCCGCGTGCAGCCCGCTCAATGGATTCGACACTAAACTCACCATCGCCCTTGGAAACCCAGCGCACCCCTTCCGCCAGTGCAGCACTGGCTTTGCGAGTTTCAACCTGGACCTCATCAGCCACGATGAAGGCCGAATAAAAACCCACACCGAACTGACCGATGAGATGTGCGTCTTTCTTCTGATCACCTGAAAGCTGTTTTAAAAATTCAGCCGTGCCCGAACGAGCAATGGTGCCCAAATTGGCAATGACATCTTCGCGGGTCATGCCAATGCCGTTATCTTCCAGGGTCAGCGTACCAGCGGCCTCATCAAAGTCGATCCGCACACGCAGGTCTGGGTCTTCTTCTAACAGCGCCGGGTGGGCAATGGCTTCAAAACGCAGCTTGTCGCAGGCATCTGATGCGTTGGAAATGAGTTCGCGCAGAAAGATTTCACGATTGGAATAAAGGGCATGCACCATCAAGTGCAGTAACTGCTTGACTTCCGTCTGGAAACCGAGGGTTTGTTTTTCTGCCTGACTCATAGCGTAACAACTCCTAAGATATTGGTTGGACTTGACGCAAAGATGGGGGCAGGCAGAAAAAATTCAAGTCATTCAGGCCAGATCATGTGTGCCCGTGCCAACGCGATAGGCTGATCACGGCGATCCCCTTGCCAGGCAGACACCGAAACATTGGCCACTCGCTTGCCCAAACGCCCCAGTTCGCAACAGGCATAGGTTGGCTGCAAACGTGCAGAACGCAGGTAATCCGTAGAAAAATCAATCACCTTGGGCACTCTGACACCACCCGAGTGAGCCATCACTGACAAAACCGCCGCTGTCTCCATAAAAGCAGCGACCACACCACCGTGTAAGGCTGGCAGCAAGGGGTTGCCGACATTGGTCTGGTTGGCTTGCAGGATGAACCAAAGCTCATTGCCAGATTCTTGCGCCTCGATGCCAAGCAACTGGGCATAAGGAATCTGATCAAACCAGCGATTAACAGCCTGAGCATCCACCCGTGGGCCAGGGCCGGTCGACAGGAGTTCGCTTTC
>SKHR01000031.1 GCA_007116865.1 Marinospirillum sp.
CTGCCTGCCGCAGACTTTGACATATTCCGCACCTTCAAATCCTCAATACACACTATCGCGTGGTTTTTGCTGATGGTCGTTGAGGTCTTGTGCAAATAGTCGCGGCGGGCATTGCCGATGCGGGCATGGATACGCTGGACACGGGCTTTTGCCTTCTTCCAGTTGTTGCTGAACTTTATCTTGTGGCTCATCGCCTGCTGCGCCGAGCGCAACGACGCTTCATGTTTCTTAAAGCTGTTGAGCGGCTCCAGATGATCTTTGTTCTCGAATTCGGGCAGAGGCCTGTCGAAGGCGGCAAATCGCGCTATACCCATATCGATCCCTACCGCATCGCCTTGCGGTATCGCCTGATCGACTTGTCGCTCAGTCTGGATCGACGCATACCATTTACCACTGTGATGCGACACCGTGACATTCTTCACCGTGCCAAGCACTTCCCGGCTGTTGCGGTAGCGTATCCAACCGAGCTTGGGCAGGAAGATGCGGCTATTGGTCTGGTCGAGTTTGATTTGCTTGGGGTCGGGATAACGAAAGCTATCGCCCTGGCCTTTCTTCTTGAAGCGCGGAAACTCGGCGCGTTTGGCAAAGAAGTTCTTATATGCCCGCTCCAAATCCTTCAGTGCATGTTGCAATGGATGTACTGGCGAGTCTTTCAGCCACGGCGTTTCTTCGCCGTTACGCCACGCCGTCAGGTGTTTTGCCATTGCGACATAATTGATGAGCTTCTCGCCCGCAGAATGATTCTCCTTCTGCAACGCCAGCGCTTTGTTGAATACGAACCGACACGACCCAGCAAAGCGATTCATTAATCCCGCTTGCTGGCCGTTGGGCTGTAGTTCGTACTTGAATGCTTGCAGTCGTTTCATACCTTAATTATAGTTTGGCCTATGGCTAATAACAACGACATTCGACAAGGCAGGCACTGCATTTTTAAGATGCATGTGCACTTGGTCTTTGTGACTAAATACCGGCGTGGCGTATTCACCAAAGAGGTGATCGACGATCTGCGTGGTATTTTTGCGAGTGTCTGTTCAGACTTCGAAGCAGAACTAATTGAGTTCGACGGAGAGCACGACCATGTTCATTTGTTGGTCGAATATCCGCCCAAGGTGGCGGTATCGGCGCTAGTGAACAGCCTGAAGGGTGTATCGAGCCGGATGATACGAAAGAAGCATTACCTCAACATTCAGAAGAAGCTGTGGGGTGGCGCTCTCTGGTCACCAAGCTATTTTGCAGGCAGTTGCGGTGGAGCGCCTATCGAGATCGTGCGACAGTACATCGAACAGCAACAGATGCCGCACTAAAGACCAAGGGCGGTACACCGCCCGCGCTATCCTTCCTCGCCCTGAACGACGAGGTTAGTCGCGCAATTCGATCAACCGGGAAGCTTCTAAAAAAACAACCACTAATGGCAGTTTTTCGTGGCCTGCTTCATGGCAGTGAGCCGCTGATTCAAGCCTCTGAGGTTAGAGATTGAACGATTTTATCCATTTTCGCGGAGCGGGAGCCTTTGATCAGGCAGGTGGTGTTTGCATCCAATTGCTGGATCAGGGCTTGAGCCAATGAGGCATGATCACTGAAAATCCGCGCCTTGGGTCCAAACGCCTGCGCGCTGTGATCGGTATCGCCCTGCAACACCCAGAGATCATCGAGCTGGAGTTGGCGTGCATAGTCACCCAGCTCCTGATGAATGGATGGACTCAGCTCACCCAGCTCCGCCAGTGGCCCTAACACAAGAATCCGCCGCCCAGGCAACTGAGCCAAAAGATCGATCACCGCTTTCACTGCACCGGGGCTGGCATTGTAGCTGTCATCTAAAATTTGGCTGCCCTTGGGGCCAGGCAAACGTCTTAAGCGCCCTTCGACACTGGGTAAATTCGCCAGCGTCTCACGCATAGAGTCGAGACTCACACCGGCAAGACCTGCTGCCGCGATGGCGGCCAGGGCATTGGCAATATTGTGCTGGCCTGGCCAGGGCAAAAACATCGGCATTTGCCCCCAGGGTGAGTTCAGTTGGAAGTGCGGCTGACCCAGCGAATCCAGATGCCAGCTTTGACAGTGCACATCACCACGTTGCAGACCAAAACTCAGACAGGAGCCACCGGCGCGTCTTTTCCATTCAGGGAAAAAAGTGTCCTCAGCGTTGAGGATGGCCTCACCTCCAGGCGCTCGATGATCCAGCAGCTCACCCTTGGCCTGAGCAATGGCCTGCATCGAACCAAACTCACCCAAGTGCGCACCGGTCACATTGGTAATGATCGCCAGATGCGGGCGCACCCAGCGAGCCAACGCATCGATCTCACCCAGGTGGTTGGCACCCAGCTCAATCACTGCCCAGGGATTTTGCGGGGTGAGACGGCAGAGTGTCAGCGGCACACCGATGTGATTATTGAGATTGCCCTGGGTCGCTAAAACCGGCCCCTGCTCGGCATTCAATAGTGCAGCGAGCAGGGTTTTGACGCTGGTTTTACCGCTATTGCCGGTGATTGCCACCAACTGCCCTGTAAAAGCATCGCGTTGATGACTCGCCAGTTGGGTCAGGCTTTGCAAGGTCGAGTCCACACAGAGTTGTGGCAGTTCACTTTCAACCGGACGTTCCACCAAAGCGGCTAAAGCACCGGCCTGCTGTGCCTGCTGCAAGTAGTCATGACCGTCAAAACGGGGGCCTTTGAGCGCAACAAACAAACCGCCGGACAGGTCCGCACGTGTATCGGTGCCTACCTGATGAATCCGCAGCGCTTCTGCCTCGGCCCAACTGAATGGCTGGTAATCCGCGCGCAGCAATACCGACAGCGCTTTGAGTGACAAGGGTTCAAGCATGAGGACTCCATTGTGCCAATGCGCGCATGGCCTGGTCGCGATCATCAAAAGGCAAACGCTGATCGCCGATCTGCTGATCGGTTTCATGGCCCTTACCGGCCAGCAGCACCCAGTCATCTGGTGCGGCTTGAGCAATCGCTGCGGCAATGGCTTCGGCTCGATCGGCCACTTCAATCCCGTCCGGGCAGGCGCTGAGAATCTGTTGGCGAATCTGGGCCGGATTTTCATGGCGCGGATTATCATCGGTGACCCAGACCTGATCTGCGCCCTGGGCTGCGATCTGTCCCATCAAAGGGCGTTTACCAGCATCACGATTGCCACCACAACCAAACACACAGATCAGCCGCCCCTGACAGTGTGCACGCAGTGAGGCCAGCACCTGCTGCAAGGCATCCGGGGTATGCGCATAGTCCAAAATCACCTGGGGCTTGGTTGGTTCCTGAGTATTGATGCGCTGCATTCGACCCGGCACCGGTTGCAATTGTGAGGCCGCCGTTAACAAGGCATCCAGCGCGTCTCCTTGCAACCAGCGCGCAGCGATCACGGCAAGAAGATTGGCCAGATTAAACTCACCCAATAACGGCCAGAGGACCTCATGGCGGATTCCGTCAATGACGAGCTGTGCAGCCACACCCGTGGGCGTGGCTTGCCAGGCAGCCAGATACAGATCGGCAGAGGGATCTTTCAGACTGTAAGTGAGTCGCTGCCCTGCAAAAGGCGTTTGTAACAAACGCTGACCCAAGGCATCGTCGAGGTTGATGACCTGCGCTTTCAGTGTCGGCCAGTGGAATAAACGCGCCTTGGCCTGGGCATAGGCTTCCAGGCTGCCGTGATAATCCAGATGGTCGTGAGTCAGGTTGGTCAGAATCGCTGTTTCAATCGGCACCCCTTGCAAACGCCCCTGATCCAACGCATGTGACGAGGCTTCCAGACTGACTCGCTGCCAGCCCTGGGCTTCGCCTTTGCTGAGCAAACGATGCAGGGTCAGCAGGTCAGGAGTGGTGTGGCTGGCTGGTTGCAAATCCGTCAGCGGGCCATAACCCAGGGTGCCCAGCATCGCAGCAGAATAACCCAACTGCTGATCCAGTTGAGTCAAATAGTGCACGATGGATGACTTACCATTGGTACCCGTCACCGCCGTGATCTTGAGTGTTGACTGATCCAGGCCACTGAATCGGGCCAAAGCAGGCCCCAGATGTTCCGACCACTGGGGCAAATAGAGCCTGTCCGAATCGATAAATGGGCTTTCCAGAGCCGCCGATCCCTCACAAATCGTCAGCACGGCGCCTTGGCTCAATGCAGAGGGAATGTGTGCCTCAGCGGCCGCGTTCAGCGCAACAAAGGTGTCCCCCGGTTTAACCAAGCGACTATCACTGACCAGGCGCCGGATGGGCGGCAAGGGTGTTGCCCAAGCGTCCAGAGCGGGCCACCAGGTCGCCCATTGAGTGAGACTGTCTGAACGCACGGCATCAAGCCAACTCATTGCACGCTCCTTTGAACTTAATTCAAGGCGTCAGGTGGAACTTCTAACAAGCGCAAAGCATGCCCCACCACTCGACTAAACACCGGGGCCGCCACTTCACCGCCAAAGTATTCTTGTCCGCGCGGACTATCAACCATCACCACCGCCACCAAACGCGGATCACTGACGGGCGCGATGCCGGCAAAGGTCGCAATATAGTCACCAGAACGATAACCCTCTGCCCCCAGCTTGTGTACCGTGCCGGTCTTACCTGCCACCCGATAGCCTGGAATCGCTGCACGGGTCCCGGTACCACCCGGCTGGGTGGCTCGCTCCATCATTTCTACCACCTGCTGAGCGATTTCTGGGGAAAATACCTGGGTTGTCTGAGGTTCCGTCACCGGCATCAGGGACAAGGGGTGCAAACGGCCTTGATCAGCCAGCACCATGTAGGCCTGAGCCAACTGCCCCAAGGTAACCGACAAGCCATAACCATAAGAGAGTGTTGCACGCGTAATTCGCGTGATTCCGAAGTTACCGGGCAGCACTCCGGAAGCCTCCCCCGGAAAACCCGTACCGGTTGCACGACCAAAGCCAAGCGCATCGTAGTAGTTCACCAGCATTTCATCCGGCAACTCCAGAATCATGCGGGTCACTCCCACGTTGCTGGAGTGGGTAATGATGCCTTCAGGCGTCAGCTCGCCGTAATTGCGGAAATCACGAATGGTTTGTCCGGCCAGGCGAATCATGCCGGGGGAGGTATCAATCAAATCTTCGGCACTGAACACACCGGATTCCAGTGCCACCGCCACACTCAAGGGTTTGATGACTGAGCCTGGCTCCACCTGATCCACCAGTGCCCGATTGCGCAAACTGGCAATATCCAGACGCGCCCGATTATTGGGATTGCTGGCTGGCTGATTGACCATCGCCAGCACTTCACCGGTACGAGCATCCAAAAGAATCATGCTGGCAGAGACAGCCTGATGCTGATCAACCACGGCCTTTAACTCTCGATAGGCAATATACTGCAAACGCAGATCCAGGCTCAGGCGCAGATCCTGCCCTGGGCGCGGTGGTGCGATCACTCCTAGATGACGAATACTTCGACCACGCAGATCTTTCAGAACTCGCTGACGCCCGGCGGAGGCACTCAACCAGTGTTCCCAAGCCAGCTCCAGACCCTCTTGGCCCTGTTCATCGACATTGGTAAAACCCACTAGATGGGCCGCCACTTCACCGCTGGGATAAAAACGCCGGTATTCGTCCATCATATAGATACCGGGCAAGTTTAAAGCCATCACTTGTGCCGCCAGATCCGGTGTGACCTGACGGCGCAGATACATGAATTCTCGCTGGCTGAAACGCTCAATACGGCTTTGCAGTTGCGCCACAGGCTCACCTAACAATCCTGCCAGCTGTGCCAGACTCTCCGCGCTCAAGTCTAACTGACGCGGATTGGCCCAGAGCGTCGCCACCAATGAACTGACGGCCAAGGGCTCACCATGGCGATCCAGGATACGCCCACGATGCGCAGGAATGGGTTCTGTTCTTAAGGTGCGCACATCCCCCTGGTGACGCAGAAAATCCGCTTCAAACAGATGCAGCTGCACCAGGCGACCGGCGGCAATCAAAGCCAGCGCAACCAAGCCAGCCGCAACCAGCTTGAGACGCCATGAAGGCGTGGCAACCAGCAAAGGTCGGGATCCTGCCTTGGCAGTCATTCCACCTCCCGAATATTCAGGTCACGCGGCTCAGGAAAACGCAGATTCAAAGACTGAGTTCCCAACTGCTCCATCCTGGCGGGCGCCACCAGCGCACTTTCTTCCAGCAATAAACGCCCCCACTCAACTTCCAAGGCATTTTTCTCGCCGGTCAGGGTTTGCATGCGAACCTGCTGGTTTCTTGATTCATGAGTCACCAGCACCAGTAGTTGTGCACTCAGCACCACCAGCAAAATCAAACCGGCCACCCCCCAGGGTTTCCATCCCAGCTGCTTGAGTCGCTGCTGCCAATAGAGGGTATCGGGTTTAAAAGGCCAGTTGAGCATGGTCAGTCACCGATTTTTTCAGCCACACGCATCACGGCACTGCGCGCGCGTGGGTTGGCGGCCACCTCGGCTGCACTCGGACGAATGGCTTTGCCCAGTCGGCGCAGGCGAGCATTAAAGGGTTGGTCGGGTAAGGGCAGGTGTCGCGGCAGCACTGGTGCCGTGGTTTCATCGCGAATAAAACGCTTGACCCGCCGATCTTCCAGAGAGTGAAAACTGATCACCACCAAACGCCCTTGAGGGGCCAAGTGATCCAGCGCCTGACTCAACAGGACATCCAAATCATCCAACTCACGATTGATGTGAATGCGAATGGCCTGAAACACCCGGGTTGCCGGATGCTTGTTTTTTTCCCAGCGCGGATGAGCAGCCTTCACCAACTCGGCCAACTGCCCAGTGCGCAGGATCGGTGCTTGTTCACGCGCGGCCACCAGGGCGCGGGCAATCCGGCGCGCATAACGCTCTTCACCCAGGTGAAAAAATACGTCGCTCATGGCTTCTTCGCTAGCCTGTGCCAGCCATTGTGCGGCACTCTGCCCAACGGCGGGATTCATTCGCATATCCAGTGGGCCATCACGCAAAAAGCTGAAACCCCGCTCAGGATCATCTAATTGCGGCGATGACACACCCAAGTCCATCAATAGTCCATCCACTCGCTGTCCGGGGGCAAACTGATTCAGCGCCTGGGATAATTCAGTGAAGGAACCCTGGTAAATCTGGAAACGCGCATCCTGCTGTGCTAAACGCTGACCCTCGGCAATGGCCTGCGGGTCTTTATCGATACCGATCAAACGTGCTTCCGGCCCCAAACGGGACAAGAGCAAACGACTATGCCCACCCCGGCCAAAGGTGCCGTCCACATACAGGCCGTTGGCTTGGCTTAGCCAGGCATCAACGGCTTCATTGAGCAACACGGTAAGATGACCGGTGGCGGTTTCTGAGGCTTCGAACGGCGCTTGCAGGGGATTTTTTACCATGCTGATCTTCTTTGCTCGCGGCTTTGCCGCCGAATCTCGGTGGGATTAAAAAGCGAAAGCCGGCCTGTAAGCCGGGTTCTGTCGTGAACAGTCATTCCTCTAGGCCCTGAATTACTCCAAGGCTCAAGCAACCTACCCGAACCCAGCGCGGACCACGCCTCAGGGTTCCTATTTGGTCTTGCTCCGAGTGGGGTTTACCCTGCCACGGCGTGTTACCACCCGTGCGGTGCGCTCTTACCGCACCTTTTCACCCTTACCTGATCTGACATCCGAAGAGGCCAGCCATCGGCGGTTTGTTTTCTGCGGCACTTTCCGTAGACTCACGTCCCCCAGGCATTACCTGGCACTCTGTCCTGCGGAGCCCGGACTTTCCTCCCCCGCCGAAGCGGCAGCGACTGTCCAGCCGACTTTCGCAGCGAAAGGATACTGACAAAGTGCGGTGATCTCAAGCGTCCTGCGCTTGGCGGCGCGCCAATCCATGCGCGTAGAGATCTTTCTTGCGCACCCCGGTCATACGTGCCACCAGCGCACTGGCTGCAGACAGACCCATGGATTCATCCAGTGCTTCCAGCCAGCGACAGGCTTCCAGCCAGGTGGTTTCTTCGGCTTCGCCTGAATAGCCCTCGATCAAGACCACCATTTCCCCTTTTTGCTGATTGGCGTCTTCGATGACACACTGGATCAACTCACCTAACGGAAGGGTCAAAAAGGTTTCAAACTGTTTGGTCAACTCTCTGGCTAAACAGGCGCTACGCTGGTGGCCCAATTGATCTGCCATGTCTTGCAGGCTTTCCACAATACGATGTGGGGACTCATAAAAAATCAGTGTGCCCTTTTGTCGCTGCAAGGCCTGTAAAGCCTGTTTACGTGACCCCGATCGGGCAGGTAAAAAGCCGACAAAATAAAAACGGTCACTCGGCAGGCCTGAGGCCGACAAGGCAGTGATCAGGGCGCAAGCCCCGGGGATGGGGGTCACGGTCAATCCGGCGGCACGCACCTGAGAGACCAGCACATAACCAGGATCAGAAATCAGAGGGGTTCCGGCATCCGAGATCAAGGCGATGTCCTGCCCCTGCAACAGACGCTGAATCAATTCATTCGCTTTATGAGCCTCGTTATGCTCATGCAGAGCCATCAAAGGCTTGCGTATGCCGTGTGCATCAAGCAAGCGGGCGCTGTGACGTGTATCCTCAGCGGCGATCAGGTCCACCTGCTGCAAAAGATCGCGGGCTCGCAGGGTTAAATCACTGAGATGACCGATGGGCGTCGCAACCACATACAAGACACCGTTTTTTTTGCTATGCTGTGGGCTTTGCATCCGCTTCTATTTCACTCGGCTGACTGCTGGACTTAATGAAGGGTAAAACGCGTGCACAAGCATTGGTTCACTGGCCGCCTGGCTGGCATTTTGATCCTCCTACTCATGGTGGTCGGCTGTGCAAGCACACCGACGCCTCAGGATGATGACTGGGTCCCTGTTCTGACTCGGGACACCCACGCAGATCCTCGGGTTGAGGCGCAACTCCAACGCCTCGACACCGCCTACATCTTAGCACAGCAGTCGCGTTATCAAGACAGTTTGCAGGTCATTCGCAGCCTCAACATGAATCGCCTGCCTGTCGAAGAACGCTGGTTAGCCCTTGAACTGGCGGCCAACAACGCCCTCGCTTTACAGGATGGCCGCTTAGCGCTGCAAATGATCGAGGAACTCGGCCAGTATCTGCCTGAAATCAGTCTGTTTCAGCAATATCGTCTTAACGGCCTCAAAGCCGATGCCTTGATACTGACTGGACAACTGGAGTCAGCCGCTTTGTTTCGTTATCAGCAAACGCTGGTGGCCCCCACTGAAGAAACGCTGACCCACAGCACGGAAGGCTTGTGGAAAGACCTGCTCCAGTTGAACAGTGAACAGCTTTGGAATCTACTGATGCAACCTAGCCCCGTACCTCTTCGAGGCTGGGTTGAACTGGCGCAGGTTCACCTGCAATCCACTCGGAATCTTGATCAAACCCTAGATCTGGTCGAAGCCTGGCAACACCGCTGGCCACAACACCCTGCAGCCTTGGCGCTCCCTCATGAAATTCAGCAGCTGTTGCAAATCAGCCAGCACCAGGTTGCACACATTGGCATATTTTTACCTGCCTCCGGCCCCCTGGCCGAAGCCGCGCAGGTTTTACGTGATGCCATCATGGCACAACATCTGACTCAGCGATCTCAGGGTCAAGCTGTTCCGCGCCTGACCTTCTATGATACTCAGTCAGCCAGCCTGGACGAGCTTTACCGCTCGGCTGTTGCAGCAGGTGTGGAAGTAGTGATTGGCCCTCTGGCCAAAGCACGAGTGGATTTGCTGGAACAGCGCCGCCGACTGCCCCTACCCACGTTAGCGCTCAACTATGGCAATCAAGACAGACCTAACAATCGGGATTTATTTCAGTTTGGTTTGAGTGCAGAAAATGAAGCTGAGCAGGCAGCAATCAAAGCCTGGCAGAGTGGTTTTCGCCGTGCCCTGGTACTCACACCAGAGAGCGACTGGGGAAGCCGAGTGGAAAGACGCTTCATTCAAGCCTGGGAAGCCCAAGGCGGAGAGGTGGTATTGGCCGGACAGTTTGGTCGCACTCAAAACCTGGATCAAACCCTGCGCCAATTGCTAGAGGTCAACCAAAGCCAGTCTCGGCACCAGCGCTTGACCCGTCTACTTGGGCAGCGACCCAACTTTGTTGCTCATCCACGTCAGGATGCTGACTTTCTGTTTCTACACGCAGAAGCCAGCAGCGCCCGCCAAGTCAAACCCGGATTGAGCTTCTTGCTGGCCTCATCTCTGCCGGTGGTTGCCACTTCTTCCGTTTACACCGGCAGGGCACAACCCAGCCTTGATAGAGACATGAATGGCCTGGTTTTCTGTGATATCCCCTGGTACCTTGAAAGTGGTGACCACCCACTGCGCAACCAAATCCGCGAGCTATGGCCAGAGCATCAGGAACGCTACGGACGCCTTTACGCCATGGGGCTGGATGCTTACCTGCTGGCTCAGCGCTTGCCCCTGTTTGAACACCTGCCCGATGCCCGGATTGAAGGCCATACCGGACGCCTGAGCCAGACACACGGACGTTTCCAACGCGGTCTTCACTGGGCTGAGTTCAGAAGTGGCCGTGCAATACCTTTTGATGGTCCCGTCGAAGCCAACCCAACCTTGGTTGAAGCCCCATTCGGTGATTAACCCAACTTCTCTGGAGGTCAAGGATGACCCAGGCACCACACCTGCAAAGTGGAGAGGCTGCAGAACATCTCGCCTGTGAGCATTTACAGCAACAAGGACTGCAACTGATCCAGCGTCAGTATCGGCGTAAAACCGGCGAAATAGATTTGATCATGCGCGATCAACAGACCCTGGTTTTTGTCGAAGTGCGTTTTCGAGCAAAATCAACCTTTGGCGGCGCTCTGGCCAGCATCAATCCGGCCAAACAGAAGAAGTTATGGCGCACCGCCATGTTATACTTGCAACGTTATAAACAACCGCCGGCCTGCCGTTTTGATGTGGTCACCATCACACAAAGCGCGAGCGGGCAGTCAATTTTTCAACAGTGGATTCCCAATGCCTTTCAGGGTGACTTATGAATTTTATTGAGCGCATCACACAACATTTTCACGCCAGCATTGATACCAAGGTCGAGGCAATGGAAGTCCTGCCAGAAGTGATCCAGCTGGCCAGCCAGATGATGGTTCAAACCCTGCTCAGTGACGGCAAGATTTTAAGTTGTGGCAATGGTGGTTCGGCGGGTGATGCGCAGCATTTTTCTTCAGAAATGCTCAATCGTTTTGAGCGTGAACGACCTGGCCTGCCAGCTTTAGCACTCAGCACGGATACCTCAACACTGACCTCGATTGCCAACGACTATTCCTATAATGAGGTTTTCTCCAAACAAGTGCGCGCGCTCGGTCAGCCTGGTGATACCCTGCTGGCAATTTCGACCAGCGGCAACTCTAACAACGTGCTGCAAGCCATCAAAGCGGCGCATGAGCGTGGTATGAAAGTCGTTGCCCTGACTGGCAAAGATGGCGGCAACATGGCCGCTTTATTGACTGCAGATGACTGTGAAATCCGCGTTCCCAGCCCTGTCACCGCACGAATTCAGGAAGTGCACCTGCTGGTGATACACTGCCTGTGCGATCTGATTGATGAGCAGTTATTTGGTGGTGGCGGCCATTGAGCCGCCGCCCAGTACTGCGATAACCCGCTTACCGGGTATTATTTGATCACCTTAAGGTGGCTTGCTGGCCCTGAACCGGCTGTGGTGTTGTCCTGACTGGTCGGTGTTTCTTCCTGCTCTGCTTCACTCTCTGAACCCATCATCGGTTTCAGCTCAGGCACTTGCGTCAACGCCATTCCCGCACTGTTTTCACGCGCATAAATGGCCAGTACCGCTTCGCTAGGAATAAAAATCTGACGCGACACACCACCAAAACGTGCACTGAAACTCAGGCCTTGTTCATCCATCAATAAACCAGAGGTTGCACCGGGCGAGATATTCAGTACCAGCTGCCCCTCCTGGGACAGGTGCACAGGAGCATCCACACCAGGACAGTTCACATCAACGACCAGGTGTGGTGTCAGATCGTTATCAACCAACCACTGATACAAGCCTTGCAACAAGTAAGGACGACTAGACCGAGCCATACTGCCCACCCTTAGTTGCGCATTTCGCGCTCTGCTTCTGACAGGCTCAGCTGAAAACCATCGCGCTCAAAACAGCGTTCCATGTAATCCAGCAAAGGCTCCACCTGCTTTTCAGGCAACTCTATGCCATACGCAGGCAAGCGCCACAAAATTGGCAATACACAGCAATCAACCAAACTGAATTCATCACTCATAAAGAAAGGGCGATCTGCAAAAATCGGTGCCACACCGATCAGACTCTCACGCAGTTCTTTACGCGCTTTATCGGCCTTCTTGCCTTCTGCCGTGTCCAGCACATCAGCAAGCGGGCTCCACTCTTTCTCAATCCGGTGCACCCACAAACGACTTTGCGCACGGGCTACAGGATAGACAGGCAAAAGCGGAGGATGAGGAAAGCGCTCATCCAGGTACTCCATCATCACCTTGGACTCATAAAGCACCAGGTCACGATCAAGCAATGTCGGCAAGCTGTTGTAGGGGTTCAGGTCAGCCAGTTCTTCAGGCTTGTTTGCCGGATTAATATCCAACAGATCGACTGTGACACCTTTTTCAGCCAGAACGATTCGGACCCGATGACTGTAGTGGTTTTCACCGTCAGAAAAAAAGGTCATGGAAGAACGCTTGGTCACAACGCCCATGGAATTATCCTCATTCAGTTGGGCCGACGGGTGGTCAGCCTGAACAGCAGAAAGCGTGCGGATCAGCGCACGCTTTCCGAGTTGCCGTGCCGAAAGCATCGAGCTTTCGGCACATTAAAGCAGGCTCAGTGTTTGATATCACGCCAGTATTCTTTCTTGAGCAGATAGCTGAAGATGAAGAATACAAAGATGAATAACAGAACCTTGGGACCTAAGCGGTCACTCTGGTACTTGCTTGGCTCACCGACGTAAACCAGGAAGTTAGTCAGATCATACACCGCTTGATCGTATTCCGCTGGAGACAAACTGCCAGCACGAACCTGTCTGAAGCAGTCACGTGGGTTGGCCACTGTGCCTTTTAACGGATCAATGGTTCTCACCTCAGTCGAGTTTGGATCACAAACCAGCTCATACTCACCCTGCAGGTCAATCAGTACGTGAGGCATACCGATATCCGCAAAGACGCTGTTGTTGACTCCAAACGCACGGCCTTCCTCAAGGTAATAGCCACGCAACAGGCTATACACATAGGAAGGGCCATGCAGACGAGTAATCAGACTCAGATCCGGTGGAACCGTACCAAACCAGGCTTCTGCATCCTCAGGTGCCATTGCGATACGCATCTGATCGTTATAAGCCTGTTGTGGGCTTAAAATCAGATTTTCTTCGATCACTTCCTGAGGAATACCCAAGTCTTCCGCCGTGCGTGAAAACCGCTGATGTTCTGCCGAGTGGCAGCCCATGCAGTAGTTAACAAACAAACGTGCACCGTTATGCAAGGATTCAAAGTTATAGATATCCGGTTGCATAGGATCAAGTCTGCCAGCAGGTGCAGCCATAGCGAGGGCCGGCACCAGCGCAATAATCAATGCGAGTAGTTGCTTTTTCATTAGCCGGTCACCCTTTCTGGAACTGGTTTGCACTTCTCAATTCTGGTGTAAAAAGGCATCAGAATGAAGTAGAGGAAGTAGATCGCTGTAAAGATCTGCGAAAGTGTCGTCCGCAACTCCGTTCCTGGCAGCGCACCCAAAACACCCAGCACGACAAAGCTCACACAGAACAAGAACAGCGCCACTTTACTCATCCAGCCTTTGTAGCGAATGGACTTGACTGGGCTACGATCCAACCAGGGCAACACAAACAGCACCGCGATCGCCGCACCCATGAACACCACACCCAGGAACTGAGCTTCCAAGGGCCCAATGCTAAAGGTGATTGCGCGCAGGATGGCGTAGAAGGGCGTGAAGTACCAGACAGGTGCAATGTGATCCGGTGTTTTCAGCGGGTTTGCAGGCTCAAAGTTGGGGTGTTCGATAAAGAAGCCACCCATTTCAGGGAAGTAGAACACCACAATAGAGAACACAAACAGGAAGACCGCCACACCAACGATGTCTTTCACCGTGTAGTAGGGGTGGAAAGGAATACCATCTTTTGGCACGCCATTCTCATCCAGGTTGTCCTTGATCTCAATACCGTCTGGATTGTTAGAGCCGACTTCATGCAGTGCGATGATGTGCAGTACCACCAGACCCAACAGAACGATGGGCAGTGCAACCACGTGCAGGGCAAAGAAGCGGTTCAAGGTAATGCCGGAAATCAGGTAGTCACCGCGTACCCACTGCGCCAGATCGGGCCCGATCACAGGAATCGCTGAGAACAAACCGATGATGACCTGAGCACCCCAGTAGGACATTTGTCCCCAAGGCAGCATGTAACCCATGAAGGCTTCGGCCATCAATACCAGGTAGATCGCCATACCGAAAATCCAGATCAACTCTCTGGGCTTGCGGTAAGAGCCGTACAGCATGCCGCGCAGCATGTGCAGATACACCACCACGAAAAAGCCAGAAGCACCCGTGGTATGCATGTAGCGAATCAGCCAGCCATATTCCACATCACGCATGATGTATTCCATGGAGGCAAACGCCCCTTCCGCAGAAGGGTTGTAGCTCATGGTCAGCCAAATACCGGTCAGAATCTGGTTGACCAGCATCAACAGGGCTAAAGAACCAAAGAAATACCAAAAGTTGAAGTTTTTAGGCGCGTAATATTTGCTGAGGTGATCTTCCCACAACTGAGTTGCTGGAAAGCGGTCATCAATCCACCGCATCAAACCTTTTTCAGCTTTTGCGCGATTCGGGTTACCCATCAGGTGTTCTCCTCATCGACACCAACAATAATGGTGTGTTCATCCAAATAGCTGTGCGGTGGCACTTCCAGGCTGGTCGGTGCTGGCTGGTTACTGTAAACACGACCAGCCAGGTCAAAGCGAGAGCTGTGACATGGACAGAAGAAGCCACCAAACCAGTTGGAACCCAGATCAGCCGGTGCGACTTCTGGACGATAGGTCGGTGAACAACCCAGGTGAGTACAAATCCCGATGACAACCAGGTAGCGAGGATCACGCGAACGATGCTGGTTACGCGCATACTCGGGCTGCTGGCCCGCACTGGTTGCAGTGGATTGAGGATCCC
>SKHR01000137.1 GCA_007116865.1 Marinospirillum sp.
CGCTCCTTCATCTCGCGGGCGGCCTTGTTGGTGAAGGTGACCGCACACAGGTGGCGTGCTGGAATGCCCTGGTTGCGAATCAGATAGGCCAGCTTGCTGGTGATAACGCTGGTCTTGCCTGAGCCTGCACCGGCGAGCACAAGCAGAGGACTGCTGATCTGTTCAACGGCTTGACGCTGCTGCTCATTGAGGCGGGACAGAATCGCATTCACTGGCTGGCCTCATTGGGCAAAAGCTGAGCATCGGGAAATCCCAGTTGATGCCAGGCGTGATAAACCAGAATGGCACAGGTGTTGGACAGGTTCAGGCTGCGACTGCCGGGTTGCATGGGCAAACGCAGGGTCTGCTCTGCGGGCAGGGACTGTAAAACCTCGGGTGGCAAACCACGGGTTTCCGGGCCAAAAAGCAGTAGATCCGTGGGCTGGTAATCGACCTGATGATAGGGGGTTTTGCCCTTGGTGGTCAGGGCCAAAACACGGGCACCCGGCCGTTGATCAAGGCAGTCTTGCAGGCTGTCATGAAGGCTGACTTCGGCCCAGTCACGATAATCCAGGCCAGCGCGGCGCAGGCTTTTTTCATCCATGGAAAACCCCAACGGCCGGATCAGGTGGAGTTTGAATCCGGTGTTGGCACACAGGCGCATTATATTGCCAGTGTTGGGCGGTATTTCTGGTTGATAAAGCAGAATTTCAGGCATGGGTGACTCCGTGGCAGGCGGGTGATTATACCAGCTCACCACGGAGGGAGCAGCCGCTATCCGGCGTCGGCTTCGTCCTCATCGTCCTGGTCCGTGTTGATGTTCAGTTCCTTGAGTTTGCGCGTCAGGGTGTTGCGCCCCCAGCCCAGGAGTTCAGCAGCATCGCGCTTGCGACCGCCAGTGTGCTTCAGGGCTGCATCAATCATGATGCGCTCAAACGCAGGCACCGCACGATTGAGCAGGTGTATCTCACCGCGCATCAGGGCCTGTTCTGCCCAGTGTTGTAGCGCAGCCTCCCAGTCGCTGGAAATCCGGCTGGGACTTTTGGCAAGCAGCTCCGGGGGTAGGTCATCCAGAAGGATTTCCCGCCCGGTCGCCATGACGGTCAGCCAACGACAGGTGTTTTGCAGTTGGCGCACATTGCCTGGCCAATCCAGGCGGCAGATGTAGTCCAGTGCTTCTTTTTTCAGGGTTTTGGTTTCGGTGCTCAGTTCGCGTGCGGCCTGGGCCAGAAAGTGCTCGGCCAGTCGGGGAATATCTTCGCGACGATCTTTAAGTGAAGGCAAATGCACTCGAATCACGTTGAGGCGGTGAAACAGGTCTTCGCGAAAGCGTCCTTGCTCCACCAGTTTTTCAAGGTTCTGGTGAGTCGCAGCAATGATACGCACGTCGACCTTGACCGCCGTGTGCCCCCCAACACGATAAAACTCACTATCGGCCAGCACTCGCAGTAAGCGGGTTTGGGTTTCAGCGGGCATGTCGCCGATTTCATCGAGAAACAGAGTACCTCCGTTGGCCTGTTCAAAGCGCCCCTGGCGTTGCCCGGAGGCACCAGTGAAAGCCCCTTTTTCATGTCCAAAGAGCTCGGACTCGATCAAGTCACGCGGGATGGCCGCCATGTTCAGGGCAATGAAGGGCTGGCGGGATCTGGGGCTGTGTTGATGCAGGGCTTGAGCGACGAGTTCCTTGCCGGTGCCAGACTCGCCGTTGATCAATACGGTGATGGTGGAGTGTGACAGACGACCAATCGCCCGAAATACTTCTTGCATTGCCGGTGCTTCACCGATGATTTCAGTGGCAGCCGTTTTTTCTATCTCTGTTGTGCCTTCAGTTGCTGCTTCGCGGGCGCGTAATTCGTCTGCGTGGGCCAGGGCTCGCTGGGCCAGGGCAACGGCTTCATCGACATCAAAGGGTTTGGGCAGGTACTCAAAGGCGCCGCCTTGATAAGAGGCGACCGCACTTTCCAGGTCCGAGTGGGCGGTCATGATGATGACTGGCAGCTGAGGATAAAGCTCGGTGACTTGGCGTAGCAGATCCAGCCCATCGATGCCGGGCATGCGTATATCAGTGATCAGGGCGTCGGGCCTTTGCTTGACCAGGGCTTGAAGTGCCAGATCAGCACGTTCAAAACTGGTGGTTTTTATTTGGGCTTGCTCCAGGGCTCTTTCCAAAACCCAGCGAATGGAGCGGTCGTCATCAATGACCCAGACTTGACCTTTGCTGTGACTCATCAGTGGGCTCCTTGGTTTTCAGTCAGATGTTCTTTGTTGGGTGGATCAAAGGGCAGCAGCATGACAAACTCGGTGTGCCCTGGATGGCTGTGGCACTCAATCAGACCTTGATGTTGCTGAATAGCGGCCTGGGCGATGGTCAGCCCCAGGCCTGTGCCTTCAGGTCGGCCACTGACCATCGGATAAAAAATGTTCTCTAGCAGGCTTTCAGGAATGCCCGGCCCGTTATCAATGACCTTGACCTGACAGACCAGACGGTGGCGCTCAGCGCCCAGGGTGAACTGGCGTTTGGCGCGGGTTTGCAGTTTGATGCGCCCGTTGGTTTGCCCGGACTCACTGATGGCCTGCACGGCATTGCGCACGATATTGAGCAGGGCTTGAATCAGCTGCTCTTTATCGCCCAGGAACTCCGGCAAACTGGGATCATAGTCACGAACCAGATGAATCTGATCGCCAAATTCAGCTTCCGCCAGGGTGTGAACCCGCTCAAGGACTTCATGAATATTGACTGGCTGCATGCTGGGCAAATGGCGTGGCCCCAACATACGATCAACCAGATTGCGCAGTCGATCAGCCTCATCAATGATGACCTGGGTGTAGTCTTTAAGCTCGGTATCGGGCAGTGCCCGTTCAAGCAGCTGGGCCGCGCCGCGGATGCCGCCCAGCGGGTTTTTGATTTCGTGGGCCATCCCGCGCACCAGCGCACGCACGGTTTCCTGCTTGTTGACCAGATCTTCTTCTCTGGAAATTCGCAGCTGACGATCACGCGGAAAAATTTCCAGAATCAGTTGGGTGGACTTCAGTTCAGCAATGGGTGAGACCGTATAGTCAACCGTGATGTTGTCGCCGTTGTAGAGTTGAAGCTGGGCCTCCCGTTTAGTGAGAGGATGGCCGGTAGAAGCCGCCAGAGTGAGTGTTGCCAGACCCTCGACGGGTTCTTGAAAAAGCAGCGATAGAGTCTGGCCCTTGAAACGCGTCAAGCTGGCCGCGAGCAACATTTCAGCTGCCGGATTCATATAGGTGAGCTTCAGATCCTGTTCCAGCAGCAGTACCGCTGTGGTTAGATTTTCCAGCAAATGTGAGGGTAGTTCCGTGGCTGGGCTCATAGCTCTCTCGTCAGTCAAGCCGCTTAATGTGACACCCCTTGTTGGGGGTGCTGTTGCTTAAGCAAAAGCCGCACCAACTTGGACATATTCAGCGTAAACCCAGCATGAAAAGGGAGTTGAGCCTCATCGGAGTGCATAGGGCGAGTATTTGGCGGGCGTTATTGCTCCAAAATAGTGCATAAAGGATAAAAATGCACGATTTTGGTGGTTTTTTCAGGGGGGTGCAGTCAAAGGAGGGGCGTCTGTGGGCTGATAACGCGGAAACAGCAGAGTGAAGCGCGCACCCTTGAGTGTGGGGCTGGTATCAACCAGGATGCTGCCGCGATGCCAGTAAGTGATGCGTTGTACGATGGACAGACCAAGCCCATAGCCACCCGAGCTGCGGGTGCGGCTGTCGTCCAGGCGGGAAAAGGGCATGAAAATACGTTTGCGTTCACTCATGGGGATGCCAGGGCCGTCATCTTCGACATCAATGCGAATCGAATCAATGTCCAGAGTGCAGGTCATCCAGATGCGATGGTCGGCATAGCGTACCGCGTTGGCGATCAGGTTTTGTACGGCGCGTTGAAAGTAGCGGACTTCCAACTCTGCTTGCTGGTTACGGGTTTCTGAGCCTCTGAACAGGAGTTCGAAGTCTAAGTTGGGATGGGTGCGGCGGAAGTCTTCGAGCACCTTCTCAAGTGGTTCACTGATGGGCTGAATGCTGAACTCAAGCGGCGTCTGATCTTTTCCAAGCCGGGCGTAGGTCAGTATTTCGTCGATCAAGGTGTCGAGTTCGTCAATATCTTGATCGATGCCGTCTATCTGCCGGCTGATTGAGGGATCCGCTTCTTCTGGCTGCAGGTCTTCAATCATTTGTAAGCCAAAGCGGATCCGTGCAACCGGAGTTCTTAACTCATGAGAAACGGCGTGAATCATCTCTTGCTGGGTACGCAGCAGTCGCTGTAACTGCTCGGCCATGTAGTTGAACGAGCGCGC
>SKHR01000201.1 GCA_007116865.1 Marinospirillum sp.
GTTTCCGCAACCATCAACTTAATCCGATCCAATGTAACAAAAACACCCCCAGACTGATCGTCAGCGTGGCAAACACCGTGGTCAATGCCACAATATTGGCGGCCAGACTGGCATTGCTTCCCATGGCCCGAGCCATCACATAACTTGCCGCCGCCGTTGGACAGCTGAATACCAGGAAGAGGATGCCCAGGGTCATGCCCTCATAACCCAGCCACCAGGCTCCCAGCACCATCGGCACCGGCAATAAAACCAGTTTATAGGCGGTGGAAGCCAAGGCCGCCTGGCTCGTGGTTCGCAGGGCACGCAAATCCAAAGCGGCACCGATACACAGGAGCGCCAAAGGCAGGGTCATGCTGGCAAAATATTCCCCGACTCTTAACCCCAGTTCTGGCAGTGGCCATTGCAACAAGGAGGTTGGCAAGGCCAAAGCCACTGCAATGATCAAAGGATTGCGCAGGACATCCAGCAGCATCTGGCGCCAACGGATACCTCCGGCATTGCGCCACAGATTGAGGGCGATCACTGATAAAATATTGTATTCCACGATCAGTAACGCCAGCAGAATCGAGGCCAAAGCCATGCCCGGTTCACCATACTGATTCCCGGCCAGCGCCAGACCTAAAATGCCCAGGTTGCCGCGAAATCCACCCTGCACAAATGCGCCACGATCCTCCATTTGAGGTAAACGCTGAGCACGCCATACCAGCCAGAAAAAAGCCAGCAGGGTCACCCCACCGGCATAAAGCAGCAAAGCAGGCTCAAAAACCTGGGTCAGATCGGTATTGATCAGACTTAAAAAAACCAGCACCGGCAAGGTGACATTGAACACCAAACGAGAAGCCACGCGATTGAATTCATCGTTGATCAGGTCAATGCGACGAAAAAACAACCCTAGAAAAACCAGCACAAAAACCGGTGCGGTGACATAAAGCGTGAAGCTCAAGGTCTCAATAAACAGATTCATGGAAAATTTCAGCCACCTTGTTTTTTAAAACAGATGTATTAATGTTGACACAAATCAGCGCTCGCCATAACGACAACACGGCGTTCCTTATTCTGAACATAAGGCTCTAGAATGTCTCAACCTGTGATTCACTTTGCTCATGCCAATGGATTTCCCACCGGCACCTACGCCTGCCTGCTCGAACCCTTGCGCTCCCAGTTCAGAATCATTGGTCGCCCCTGTTTTGCTCACCACCCAGCCTATCCCGTTGATCACAACTGGCAGTCGCTAGTGGATGAACTGCTGGCCAGCATTGAGCAGCAGGCGTCACAATCACCCGTGATTGGCTTAGGGCACTCACTTGGCGGTGTGCTTACCTATATGGCCGCGCTCAAACGACCGGATTTATTTACCCGTATTATATTGTTAGATCCTCCCCTGCTGACAGGGCTGGACAGCCTGGGGCTGAAACTGGCAAAGCGTTTTGGCTGGATTGATCGGGTGACTCCGGCGGGCATCACCCGAGGAAGACGCAACCACTGGCCAGATCGTCAAGCGGCGGTCGCTGACTTTCAAAGTAAAAAACTTTTTCGTAACTTTGATCCGCGTGCGTTGGAGGACTATGTGACCCACGGCACGACCCCTGACCCTCAGGGCGGCCTACGCCTTGCCTTTGATCCAGGAATAGAAGTGGCAATTTTTCGCAACCTGGCCGACAACCTCAGCGGTTCTCATCGACGCTTGCAGCGGCGGGTTGACCTGATTCGCGGCACCCAGAGCGATCTGATCACCGTAGCGCGCATGAAAAAATTCGAGCAAATGGGGTTTATCTGCCACCAGGTACCGGGCGGACACATGTTTCCTTTGGAAAACCCGCACGCCACACGCCAGTGCCTAATGCAATTACTCAGCGGGGACCTGCTGACGGATAAAACGTGAGGCTTGTCGCAGACTGGCCACGGCTTGGGGCAGGTAGCGATACAAAAGCTGCCATACATGCGGCATCCAGGCCACTTCTTGCAGTTCAACCTCGCCAGCCTGTTCGGTGATTCGATGCGCAAGACGCCGGGCATCATCAAGCAGCAGTTCTTGCTGACTGACCTGAACCAGCAGCGGTGGCAAACCGCGCATATTACCGAACAAGGGAGATATTTCGGGACTCTCTAAAGCCTCACGCCCAGCATAGAGGGCTGCGAAAGCTTTCATCTGAATCGGATTGAGCAAGAGGTCGGTGGCAACATTCAGATCCAGTGAGGCGCTGCTACAAGTCAAATCAAGCCAGGGAGAAAACAGCACCCCCGCGGCAGGCACCGGGCGTTTTTGCTGCAATAAACGCTGCATCAACGCCACAACCAGCCCCCCACCCGCAGAGTCCCCAGCCAGCGCGATGCGCGCAGCAGGTACCTTTTGATCAAGCAACCACTGATAAGCCAGATCCACATCATCCAACCCAGCTGGATAGGGGTAATCCGGTGCCAGACGATAATCAATCGCCAAGACTCGGGCATCGGCAAAACGTGCAAGGGTAGTGACCAGCTCGCGGTGGGTATCCAAAGAGCCCAAGGCGAAACCGCCGCCATGAACATAGAGCAAGTAACGTTGAGTGCTACTGCCTTTTGGGCTGATCAGCTCAGCATCACAGTCACCAATTTGAAAACAACTGCGCTCTACATCATGCGGCAGGCGAGCACTGGTACTAAGCTCGCTCAAGGTTTCACGTAATAGACGGCACTGACTGGCCAGCAATTGCCGATTCATCAAGTCCATGCCCTGCTGCATGGCCGCCGCAGGCCAAAAAAGTGTTGGCCACATCAAAACCACCTTGGCACGGCTGCTTGAACCACAGGGCGGTCAAATACGACTGGGGGTGTCTGACTCATCCACGACCTCACCACACTCGGGCAAATAAGGGTTGGCATCCACCGGGTCCGTTTGCGGCCAGTCAGAAAAAGGAAATGGCTTGTATTCACTATTGAAGGTTAAGTATCGATAGATTTGATAGCCGTAACGCGTCAGCTGAGCACCGAGCTTCAACAACTCAGGCTGAGGGCTGCCGGTCAGCAGACGCACACACAACTGAACCAAAATAACCCCAAAAAGCACCAGTTCAGTCAGCTTCCAGGCAATAAAAAACAGCAACATAAATGGCAAACGCAGCCAAAAAGACTCGTCTTTCAGGCGTTGCGTCAATGGCGGGTTGGGCTGTGACTCCATACTCATCTCTCACCGTTATTCGTTCGAGTGATATTTTCTGCCGATTTGCGTACTTCCTCTTTAGGCAACACAAACTCGACATCCGTGCTCTGCTCATTACCCATCATGGACAAAGCGACTTCAGAAGGACTTTTCCCTTCAAAAAGAACCAGATAAAGCGACTGAACCAAGGGCATATAAATCCCCAGTTCATCCGCCTTTTGCTTGACCAAGCCTACGGTTTTCACACCCTCAGCAACTTGACCCAACTCATGGATGATCGTATCAAGTGAACGCCCCTCTCCAAGCGCCTGTCCGACACGGTAGTTCCGCGAAAGTGGAGAGGAGCAGGTCACGATCAAATCACCGACACCGGCCAGCCCTAAAAAAGTCATCGGGTTGGCGCCTAAACTTACGGCAAAACGACTCATTTCGGCCAACGCCCGAGTCATCAACATGCTGCGGGTATTTTCGCCCATTCCCATTGCAGCAGCCATCCCGGCAGCGATGGCATAAATATTTTTTAATGCACCGCCCAGCTCAACACCATAAATATCCGTATTGGCGTAAACTCGAAAATAACGATTGCTCAGCACCGCCTGCACACAGCTGCGGGTATAAGGGTCTGCACTGGCGATCACGGTCGCCGTCAGTTGCTGTTGAGCCAGCTCAGTGGCCAGGTTGGGCCCAGACAAGACGCCTAGGTGAGTATAGCCGGTTTGCTCATGCAAAACCTGGCTCATCAACTTAAAGCCATCAGCCTCAAAGCCTTTAGTGGTACTGACCAGTACCTGTTCAGCATGCAAAAAAGGCCGTGCTTGGCTCAGTACCTGGGCAAACCCTTTGCTGGGTATCGCTAAAAAAACCAGATGTGCATCTTTGAGCGCTGCCTCCAGGTCACTGGTCGCAACCAGCGATGGAGACAACTTCAAATCAGGGAGGTAACGCGCGTTGACCTGCTCAGTATTGATTTCCTGCGCTAATAGCGGATCACGAACCCACAAACGGGTTTCATGTCCATTACCAGCACAAATATTGGCGAGTGCGGTTCCAAAACTTCCGCCACCCAGAATCGTGACAATCCACTGCGTTGACATGCATGTCCTTAATCAAACAGAACCGGAATAAACA
>SKHR01000192.1 GCA_007116865.1 Marinospirillum sp.
CGCCCCAAGCGTGTCAGTCGCAGCGGCCAATCCCCCAGCGATGCGCTCAAACAGGGCGGCGTGGAATATATTGAAGTCCGCTGTCTGGATATCAATCCCTTCCTGCCTGGCGGTATTGACGCGGCACAGATGCGTTTTCTGGATAGTTTCCTGCTGTTCTGCCTGCTCAAGGACAGCCCGATTCTGGACGATGATGCCTGTCGGCGTGTGGATCAGAATATGCAGCGCGTGGTCACTCAAGGGCGTCACCCCGACACCCATATCTGGTGGTTTGAACCGACCCGGAATGACCGTGAGCGGCCGATTCAGGAAGCGGCCAGTGATTTACTGGCCCAGTTGCGCCCACTGGCCTGCCTGCTTGATCAGGGGCTGGATGCGGGAGAGACCCTGTTCAGCCAGGCGCTGGATCAACAGGAAGCCCGCGTCATGGATTTCAGCCTGACGCCTTCTGCTCGCATGCTGGCATTGATCAGTGAAACCGGCAGTCACCAGGCCGCCGTGTTGCAGCTGGCACGCGCGCAACGCGAGCAACTGCTCACCTGCCCGATGGAAAAAAGCCACGAGGCCCTGTTCAGCACCCAGGTTGCAACATCACTGCAAGAACAGCAGGCACTGGAAGCCGCCAGTGAGGGCGACTTCGACCAGTACCTGGCTCGTACGCTCGCTTAAGAAATCACCTGTCCCCAGGTCTGTGCCAGCGTCACCCCCTGGGCGATGGCACGGCGGGCATCCAGCTCAGCGGCCAGCTCGGCACCACCAATCAGATGGGCGGAGAGTCCGGCCTGTTGCAGGCTCTCATACAACTGGGTCACCGACTCCTGTCCGGTACACAAGACCACCTGATCCACCGCCAGGCACTGAGCCTCCCCCTGATGCAGCAGATGCAGACCCTCATCATCAATGCGCTGGTATTCACAGCCGGTCAGAAACTTGACCTGATAAGCCTTGAGCGAAGCCCGATGAATCCAGCCGGTGGTTTTTCCCAGACCCTTGCCCGGTTTGCTGGTTTTACGCTGTAGCAGATAAACTTCACGCGCCGGTTGCGGTGCCTGGGGGCGCTGTAATCCACCCGGCTGAGACACACTGAAGTCCACCCCCCACTCCTGAGCAAATACCGCTGCATCCAGACTGGCCGCATGGCCTTGCGGTTGTACCAGCAGCTCGGCCACATCAAAGCCGATGCCACCCGCACCTAAAATGGCGACCTTGGCACCCAGTTTTTCTGGTGTGGCAATGGCCTCGGCATAGGTCAGCACCTTGGCATGATCCACCCCGGCGATCTCTGGCACTCGGGGGCGTACCCCGGTCGCCACAACCCGCTGATCAAACCCGTTCAGGTCTTCGATCTCAGGGCGGCTATTTAACTTCACCGTCACCCCAAGGCTGTGCAGTTGGTGCTCAAAATAGCGCAGAGTTTCCTTGAATTCTTCTTTGCCGGGAATTTCGCTGGCCAGATTAAACTGCCCACCCAGACGCTCACTGGCCTCAAACAGGGTCACCTGATGCCCCAGACTGGCGGCTTCAACCGCACAAGCCATGCCCGCCATCCCGCCACCGATCACTGCGATCCGCTGGGCCTGACTGACGGACTCTGGTTGAAACTCGGTTTCATGACAGGCTTTAGGATTCACCAAACAGGAGGTGACCTTGCCCATAAAGATCTGATCCAGGCAGGCCTGATTGCAGGCAATACAGGTATTGATCGCCGCGGATTCATTGCGCTGGGCTTTGGCGACCCACTGAGCATCGGCCAAAAAAGGCCGCGCCATAGAGACCATGTCAGCCTGGCCTTGTGCCAAAACGGCTTCTGCGGTTTCCGGCATGTTGATCCGGTTGGTGGTGATCAAGGGAATCTTCACTTCACTGCGCATTTTCTCGGTGATACGGGTGAAAGCCGCTCTTGGCACACTGGTCGCAATCGTGGGCACACGGGCTTCATGCCAGCCGATCCCGGTGTTGATCAGGGTTGCCCCAGCCGCCTCGACCGCTTTGGCCAGACACACCACTTCATCCCAAGTGCTGCCATCTTCGACCAGATCCAGCATGGATAAACGGAAGATCAGGATGAAAGCCTCCCCGGTGGCTTCACGCACCCGGCGTACCGCTTCAACCGCAAAACGCATCCGATTTTCAAAAGCGCCGCCCCACTGATCCTGACGCTGGTTGGTTCGTAAGGATAAAAACTGATTGATCAGGTAACCCTCACTGCCCATGACTTCCACCCCGTCATAACCCGCTTGCTGGGCCAAACGTGCACAGCGGGCGTAATCGTCCAGCTGCTGCTGGATTTCCGCGTCCGTTAATTCCCGTGGCGTGAAGGGAGTGATGGGAGCTTGAATCGCTGAGGGTGCAACAATCTTGGGTGAGAAGGCATAACGCCCGGTATGGAGAATCTGCAGGCAGATTTTTCCCCCGGCCTGATGCACGGCATCGGTGACCTGGCGGTGAGCCGCCGCTTCTTCATCATTGGTCAGTTGGGCCGCTCCCTGAAACACCACCCCCGATTCATTCGGTGCAATGCCACCCGTCACGATCAGGGCAACGCCTGCCTGAGCCCGCTGAGCATAAAACTCGGCCAGACGCGCAAAACCACCGGGGCGCTCCTCCAGATTGGTGTGCATGGAGCCCATCAAAATACGATTTTTCAGTTGGGTGAATCCCAAGTCCAGAGGTTCGAACAGGTGGGGATAGGTTGGATGGGGCATCACTGACTCCTCGTCGCTTCAAGCAAAAGAGATAAATCGGGATTGATCTTTTATTGTGCAGGAATTGATCTTTTATTGTGTTAGTTCCTGCCTAGCATAACGAATTCAAGCGCCCGTTTGAAACACTGTTTTAAGTCTGGCCGGTCACAGACGCTATGCACCGGTCTTTAGCGCTTGTTTTTCTGCCAAAAACGCCCCAAGATAAAACCCGTTAGAGAAGTCCCACTTCTCTGGACTGCTTTGTATCCTGATGAATCACGTCAGCCCTTCGAACAAGGCCGTGATTCTGTGTGTTTATAACAACATGAGAGACAAGCCCTATGATGAAAAAATCCCTACTCGGTGCCGCCCTGGCCACCGCAACCCTGCTGGGTGGCTTGCATGCCCATGCCGAGGTCAAGATTGGCTTCCTCGGTGGTTTCACTGGACCAATTGAAAGCATGACACCCAATATTCTTGCCGGTGCTCAGTTGGCACAAAGTCAAATCAATGCGCAGGGTGGCCTGTTGAACGGCCAGCGTTTTGTCATGCCCACGGGTGACACCACCTGTGCCGATGCCGCTGCGGCCTCTAACGCCGGTGATCGTATGGTCAATACTGAGCGTGTCACTGCAATCGTGGGTGCACTGTGTACTGGTGCCACCATTGCGGTTGCCAACAACGCAGCCGTACCCGGTGGTGTGGTGATGATTTCACCCGCTTCAACGGCACCGGCAGTCACTGAGATTAACGATAATGGCCTGGTTTTCCGTACCGTTCCATCGGATGCCTTCCAGGGTGAAGCCTTGGCTCACCTGTTGATCAATAAGGGCATCAGAGAAGTCGTTTCCACCTATGTGAACAACGACTATGGTCGCGGCCTGGCGATGCAGTTCAAAGCCACTTATGAATCACTCGGCGGTTATGTCGGTGATAACCTGGCCCATGAAGATAACCGTGCAGACTATCGTTCAGAATTAGGCAGCCTGTCTTCACATGGCATTGAAACCCTGATCGTGTTTGCCTACGCCGACTCTTCTGGTCAAACCATCCTGCGTCAGGCGCATGAAAGTGGTGCCTTCACTCAGTATGTGGGTGTTGATGGCATGGCAACCGATGGCCTGATTCAATCCGTTGGTGCGGATGTGGTCACCGGCATGATCGCCACCCGCCCAGGCTCACCTGACCTGCCCGGTGCGGATCTGTTTGCTGCCGCCGCCGCCGAAGCTGGCTTTGACCATAACGCGGTTTTCTCTGCTCAAGCCTATGATGCCGCCTTTATTCTGGCGCTTGCGATTGAGAAAAATGGCACGGCTTCACGTGAAGGACTGGCCGACGCTGTCCGCGCAGTTGCCACCGCACCAGGTGAAGTCATTCTTCCCGGCGAGTGGGAACGTGCCAAGCGCCTGATCGCTGAAGGCGTTGAAATCAACTATGAAGGCGCCGCAGGTCAGCATGAGTTTGATGAAAACGGCGACATTCAAGGGGTGGTGGTTGAGATGGTCATGCGTGATGGCCGTTGGGTGACCCTGGGACAGATCGACTTCTGATCTTTTCTTC
>SKHR01000002.1 GCA_007116865.1 Marinospirillum sp.
CACAGGGAGAAAAGACCGCCTGTTGCTCGCCGAGCTTTTTAACCAGAGCCTTGCCAGCTTCGATATTGAGGTCTGCGATGATGACCTGTGCGCCTCGTGTGACCAGCTCAGTAGCTGTCGCGGCCCCCAAGCCTGAGGCGCCGCCGGTGACCAGGAAGGTTTGTTTTGCAATTTTCATTCGAATCTCTCGCTTTTTTTGAAGATAACGCACCACTGAAGCCCAAACGGTGGACTTCAGTGATTGACTAAAAAAGAATTAACTTTCTGACTCCGCTTGCTTGCGCAGGATAAAGCGTTGAATCTTTCCGCTGGGGGTTTTGGGTAATGCATCAACGAAGTCTATTTCACGCGGGAAAGCATGTGCTGAGAGGCGGTCACGCACCAAAGCCTGAATCGCTTTTGTGAGTGCTTCGCTGGGCTCGTAGCCTGGTTTGAGCACCACAAAGGACTTGATGATGTAGCCACGCAGCTCGTCGGGTTTGCCAACGGCAGCAGACTCTGCAACGGCAGGGTGTTCAAGAACCGTGTTTTCAACATCGGTTGGGCCAACCCGGTAGCCCGCTGTCGTGATGATGTCATCATCGCGTCCAGCGAACCAGAAGGTGCCGTCTTCGTGTTTTTCAACGACATCCCCGGTCAAATAGTATTTGCCGTGGAAGGGTTTTTTCTCCTGCCAGGTATAGCCCTGGAAGAAAAACGCAGGTGAGGCTTCCATGTCTACAGCGAGTTGCCCGGTTTTTCCGGCAGATAGTTCGTTATACTCGGCATCAAGGATGGCAAGACGGTAACCAGGCATTGGCAGACCCATGGAACCCACTGGTGTCAGGTGAGTTAAGGCATGGTGGCAGCAGCAGGTCATACCGGTTTCAGTCTGCCCGTAATGATCCATCACTCGGCAGCCAAGGTTTTCACTCACCCAGTTGACGACCTCCGTGTTCAGTGGTTCACCGGCTGAACTGGCAACACGAATCGAAAGTTCTGCAGCCTTACCATCTAACACGCCGCTGGACTTCATCATTCGATAGGCGGTAGGTGCAGAAGCCAGATTGGTGATTTGATGCTTGCGCAAAAAATCCAGCGTGTTTTCGGCTGTAAATCCAGCTTCATTGAAGTGGGTGGTGCAGCCCAAAAGCAAGGGGCCGGTGATGGCATAGTAGAGGCCATAAGCCCAGCCTGGATCAGCCATATTCCAAAAGCGGTCCGTGGGTTTTAGGTCAATGGCATAGCGCATATAAATATCAAAAGCGGGCAGTGCCTTGAGTGGCACAGCAACCCCCTTGGATTTGCCGACTGTGCCAGAGGTGAACATCTGCATGAAAGGCTGCTCAGCATCCAGAGTTGGCGCATCACAGTGAGTTGGTTGGGCATCCACTAGGCTTTGGAAGTGGGCATCCCCCCAGTGGGTGGCTTCAGCTTCTTCACCAATCAGAACAACCTGAGGTAAGGCTTGGATGGGTTTGAATTTTTCTCGGTTGACGGCATCGGTGAAAACCAGTTTGGTTTTGGCCTGTGTCAGACGGTATTCAATGGCTTCATAACCAAAAGCAGTGAAAAGGGGCTGGTAGACTGCGCCAATGCGCCATGTGGCTAAAATCAAAGTCAACAGCTCGGGGGTCCTGGATAGCATGGCTGCAACGCGATCTCCCGGCTGCACCCCCTGACTTTTTAGAAGGTTGGCCAGCTGTGCGCTGAGGCGGTCCAGCTCAGCAAAGCTCAGTTGTGTAACCTTGCCTTCGGTGTTTTCATGAATGAGTGCGGGGTGATCTGCTCTATCTGATTGAGCATGGCGACCACAACACTCGATGTACGCATTGAAGCCCTCGGTAAGACTGCCTTCGAGTTGGCTCTCGATCTGATCGAGCTGAAACTGAGGGATAAAGTCGGAGTAGCGTATTGTTGGGCTAGCTTTTTCTTGTGTCATGTTGCATCCTCCTGAAGGTTTTTGTTTTTATATGACCTTGACGTAAACGTCATGTTTGATGCTTAAATAAAGGCGACCTAGGTCACCAGAGTAAAACAAGCATTCGCTCGGTTTTTGTTTAGACTAATCGAGGCATTTAGGTTGGGCAAGTTTTTTTACAAAATAGCGAGGTGGGTATGCAGGACTCAATTGTGATAGTGGCAGGGGCGAGAACCCCAATGGGTGGCATGATGGGGAGCTTGTCGACCATGACAGCCCCTCAACTGGGAGCCGTGGCCATTGCAGAAGCAGTGAAGCGATCCGGTTTGTCACCAGAAGATGTGCAGGAGGTTATTCTTGGCTGTGTACTGCCTGCGGGAGTCAAGCAGGGGCCGGCGCGTCAGGCGATGATGCAGGCTGGTATTCCGGTTTCAACTGGCGCTACCACGGTCAATAAACTGTGTGGCTCCGGCATGAAAGCTGTGATGCTGGCGCACGATTTGATTCTGGCTGGAAGCAATGACGTGATGGTGGCCGGTGGTATGGAGAGCATGTCTAACGCTCCTCATGTACTCACCAAAGCAAGAACGGGTTATCGTCTTGGGCATGGTGAGCTTAAGGATCACATGTTCCTGGACGGGCTTGAGGATGCAAGGACCGGTAAGCTGATGGGGGTTTTTGCCCAAGAAATTGCCGATGAAAGAGGCTATACCCGTGAGTCTATGGATACCTTTGCGATCAACTCTCTGCAACGAGCCATGAAAGCCATTGAAGCTGGCAAGTTAAAAGCTGAAACAGCCCCAGTGACGGTTAAAACCCGCAAGGGTGAGCAGTTGGTGGTGGACGATGAGCAGCCGCATCAGGCGAACATAGAAAAAATTCCGTCCTTGCGTCCGGCCTTTAAGCCCGATGGAACGATCACTGCTGCCAATGCCAGTTCGATTTCAGACGGGGCATCGGCTTTAGTCCTTATGCGTGAGTCCGAGGCACAAAAGCGTGGGCTTAAACCGATGGCACGGATTGTTGCCCATTCAACCCACTCGCGTGAGCCTGGTGAGTTTACCCTCGCGCCAATTGGGTCGATTGAGAAGGTGCTGGAAAAGGCAAACTGGCGTTTGGATGAGGTGGATCTCTTTGAGATCAACGAAGCCTTTGCCGTGGTGACCATGTTGGCAATGGATGGCTTGGGCATACCGCACGAAAAAACCAATATTTATGGGGGTGCGTGCGCCCAAGGCCATCCGATCGGATCAACGGGTTCCAGAATTCTTGTTACTCTCATGTATGCTTTGCAACAGGAAGGCAAAAAACGCGGTATTGCTAGCCTGTGTATTGGTGGCGGGGAGGCCACTGCAGTGGCCATTGAGCTGATTTAAGTTCACTGGATTCGCTGTCAAAGCCGGGGCTTGTCCCCGGCTTTGCTGTTTTAGTCTTCCCCTAACAGGGTTGGCTCATGTTGACTGGCCAGTTGGCGAAGTGCCTGCCAAACCGTTTCAACCCGTGCCAGGCGTTTACGCTCCGGTTGTGCGGCCAACCAAAAACTACGAATCAAACTCCATTCTTGTCTTAATAATGGCTTAAGCTCTGGCGCTTCTCTGGCCATAAAACAGGGTAGAACAGCGATGCCCAGTCCGGCGCGAGCCATGGTGTATTGCGCAATAACGCTGGTGCTGCGAAATATCGGCTCTGCTTGGGGGAGCAGGTGGTTCATGAAGTTCAGCTCATCGGTAAACATGAGGTCATCAATGTAACTGATCAGGCGGTGGTGAGTGAGGTCACCCAGTTGGTTCAGTGCGGGCGCTTGATCTAAGTAAGCCGATGTCGCATAGAGTTGCAGGCGGTAGTCGCATAACTTGGTCACAACCAATGAGGTATGCCTGGGGCGCTCAATACTGACTGCCATGTCGGCTTCATGACGTGTCAGCTTGACGAATCGGGGCATGGGCAAAAGCTCAATCACAAGCCGTGGATGCGCTTTGCAAAACTCACTGAGTTTGGGGGCAATAAAAAAGCTGCCGAACCCTTCCGTGCTGCCAATGCGAACGGCGCCAATTGATGCATCGTCCAGTCCTTGCAGGATTTCAGTTGCCGTCACGGCCTGCTGTTCCATCTGGCGTACTGAACTGAGTAGAAGCTGGCCCTGCTCAGTCAGGCTGTGTCCTTCGAGGTCTCGTTCAAAAAGCGGGGTTTTAAGCTGTGATTCTAACCGGTGCAGGCGCCGGGAAACGGTCGAGGCATTGACGCGCAGGCGCTTGGCGGCTTCACTGAGCTTTTCAGTGCGTGCCACTTCAAGAAAAAAACG
>SKHR01000156.1 GCA_007116865.1 Marinospirillum sp.
GTCACTTCTTCAGCCATATAGGGCTGCAAAGCCTCGGCGTTGATCCGCTCCCAAACCGGCGTCATGATAAAAAAGGTCAGAAACAGTGCCAGACCGATGACGATCTGGTTGGAAGGCGTTTGCTGCAACCCCAGTGCCTGGCGCAAAATCGCCAACACAATGATGATACGGGTGAAACTGGTGAGCATGATCAGCATGGACGGCAGGAAAGTCAGTGCCGTCATGATCGCTAGAATTTGAATGGTGACCGAGTAACTCTCGCCTCCTTCACCATCAGGCTCCATACGAAAAGCCTCAAACGCAGGGAATTGAGCCCACACCTCCTGAGGCCAGAGCAGCGCCAACCCGACCAATCCCAGCAAGGGCAGCCAGCGCTTCACGACTTAGACTCCGACGCATCCGTTGCCGGGTAACGCCCGGACCAACGCTTTAACACCTGAGAGAAAGCAGCGCTGGAAGCCGATTCCGTGGCGCTCACCGGCTGATCAAAGCAATGCAACAGATTGACCTGTTCAGGGGTCACGCCCAGCAGCATTTGCTGCTCACCCACCTGGATCAGAGCGATCCGTTCTTTGTGCCCCAAAGGCAGGATCGCAAGCACTTTCATGGATCCAGAATGAGAACCCCCCGGAACCAGGCGCATACGCCGAGCCAGCCAGGCCAGCAGAAACATCAGGGCAATCACAGCGATCAAGCCCAGTCCGACCTGCACCATCGCCATGCTGGTTGAGTGAACAGGGCGCTCATTCGCCTGCGCCAATATAGGCATCAGAACGAACAAAACGCCCAGAAGGCTGGGCGTTAATTTTTGCTTCGGCGACAAAAATCCCATGGACTACCTAAGGCGTTTAATCCGCTCAGATGGACTTACGACATCGGTCAGACGAATCCCAAACTTTTCGTTCACCATGACCACTTCGCCATGGGCGATGAGCGTTCCATTGACCTTCACGTCCAAGGGCTCACCAGCCAGACGATCCAACTCTATCACAGAACCCTGGTTTAATTGCAGTAGATTGCGAATCGCAATTTCTGTATGTCCAACCTCCATCGCAATAGTGACCGGAATATCCATGATCACTTCGAGATTCGGGTTGTCGCCGTCAAAAGCCGGGGCGTCATCCTCCAGGTATTCCAGGGGGGCAGACTGAATATCATCTTCAGAAATTGCATCGGCATCGCCCTGCTCAGCCATGGCAGCCGCCCAGTCATCCTCAGCTGGCTCGCCATCGACGGCCGCTTGTTCTTCCATTGCTGCCGCCCAGTCGTCTTCCTCGGAAGATGACTCCGTTGCGGACTCAGCCTTTTCCTGTTCTTCCAAAGCCGCAGCCCAGTCGTCGTCTTCCTGGTCTACTGATTTATCTTCTTCATCACTCATGATTCAGCTTCCTGATCGGACATGAACGCAAGGAATCAGCGCGTTAGGCGGATCTGTTCCTTTACCTTCAGCGCCAGGTTTTCACCTGAACGCCCCATCTTGCATTTAAACACCGGCACGCCATTGGCCTGGAGTGTCACACTATCGGGCATATCAATCGGGATGATATCACCCGCCTCAAGGTTGACGATATCACCCAGGGTCAGCTCTTTTTCCACCACTTTCACGTTCAGTGGAATACGCGCTTCCATGATATCAGCTCGCAACGCTCTCACCCAGCGCTCATCGATATCATCCACATCGGACTGCACCCCTGAATCCAGCTCTTCACGGACCGGCTCAATCATTGAGTAGGGCAGCGTGATATGCAGATCACCGCCGCCCCCATCCAGCTCAATATGAAAAGTGCTGACCAGCACCACTTCACTGGGACTAACGATGTTAGCCATGGCTGGATTGACTTCAAAACCGATGTATTCAAAGTTAAGTGGCAGCACCGTGGCCCAGGCTTCTTTTAGATCAACGAAAACCTGTTCCAGCACTCGTTGAACAATACGGATTTCAGTCGGGGTAAATTCCCGCCCTTCGATCTTGGCGTGACGCCCATCGCCACCAAAGAAGTTATCCACCAGCTTGAAGACCAGCTTGGCATCCATCACAAACAACGAGGTGCCGCGCAACGGACGAATCTTCACCAGATTCAAGCTGGTTGGTACATAAAGGGTATGGATATACTCACCAAACTTCATGATCTGGATACCACCAGACGCTACGTGAGCACTGCGACGTAATAGATTAAACAGACTGATACGGGTATAACGGGCAAAACGTTCATTGATCATTTCAAGGGTTGGCATCCGACCCCGAACGATTCGATCCTGACTAGTGATGTCGTAACTTTTGACACCCGTGCTGTCTTCTTCCTCCGGTTCAGGCAGATCATCATCGTCCACGCCATGAAGCAGCATGTCGATTTCATCTTGAGACAGCAGATCCTGAACAGCCATGGACGCTACACCTTGTATCGAATTAAAAAATAAGGGTTCTGTGCGGCTTACTGCATCACAATATCAGTGATCAGCACCTGATCGATCCGCACACCTTCACGCTCAACCACCTGCTGCACGATCTCAGTTGCACTCATCTGCAGCTGGATTTTTCCTTCCGGTGTTTGCAGAGTCTGGAAGTCCTGGCGGTTGAACAGCATATTTAAATTGTTTTTGATCAGCGGCATATGGCGCTCTATCGCCTGCGCCCCGCGCTCAGTATCGGTCTGAACCGCAAGTGAAACCTGCATGAAGCGCTGGCGTCGATCCGAGGACACCAGGGGCGCAACAAAAGGTTCAGGAAAAGTATAGTAAAACGCGGCATCCATCTGGATGCCGCCACCGCGTGATGGGCGACCCTCGCCATCACTGCGATCCATAAAAAACAAGGTACCCGCCACAGCCAGTGCTGCGACTAAAGCAAGGAGCACGACCAGGCCGCCGATCATGATGAGCTTTTTTTTGCCCTCACCCGCTGGTTTTTTTTCTTCATCTGCCATGTGTGCACCTCTCTTTAGAAGGATCAGGCGTAATAGTCTATCAGACTCAGAGGCTGATCAAGCAGTGTCACCTGCGTTTGCGCTAATTCATCATCTTCAACCACTTCTCCAGACTGACCCGCAAAGCCGGGTGCATCGCCTGAACCCCCTTCGCCTTCACCCTGACCCTCGTCAGAAACCTGAGCATCGGCGAGCATCAAGCCACCATTTTCCATCATCTCACGCAAACGTGGAATGGCCTGCTCCAGTAACTCTCGGGCATGGGGATTAGGGGTATGAAAAATCACCGAGGCCTGCTCACCCTGCATCCGAATTTGCACTCTCAGCTGACCCAGATCAGGAGGATCCAAACGCATCTCAGCGATCTGCATACCACGGGCCTGCATCATCTGAATACGATTGGCCAGGGCCTCCGCATTGGCCTGTGCCGTGATCTGCGCCATGAATGGCATGCCTGGTGCGCCCAACGCCTGACGCGCGGCCACAGACTGAGTCACCTGACTGCTTGACTGCAAACCCTGACTCGCTGCATTCATCAGTTGCTGCAGGCTTTCCAGGGAACGCCCCAGATTGGTTGATTGGGCCGAGGCATCACCTCGGGTCAAACGACTGACCAGACTTTCCAAACGATCGGCCACGCCCTCACGACTGCTTGTGGTTTCCTGGCGGGTGCTGAGCGAATCCGCACGTTCAGTCAGGTTCAGTCCTCGACCACCCTCCCGCTCGGCCAGCCCGGCCTCCGTTCTCGGCCCTGCAGGAATTGAGTCGCCACTCAAACGGCGCAGCTCGCCTTTGCCTGCATCGTATGCCAGGCGCGCCCAGTCGGGTCGGGCCTCATGCGCAACTGCCAACTGCTGTAATAATGCCTGCAATGCAGCCAGGCTGTCGGTCTGATCCAGCTCCAGATTTTGTTCGGCTAACAGTGCCTGCCACTGCGCCAGCAAATCTTGCAAACCGGCCGCAAGATCCTCCGGCAACTCATCCCACTGGCCTTCGGCCAATAAGGCCTGTTGTGTCTCTGTAAGCTGTTTGAACCACTGGGTCAGCTGATCCAAAAAAGCCTGGCGCTGATCTTCTGGCAGTTGATCCAAAACCTCGGCCACCTTCGCCGGCAGCGGCAAACTTTCGCCTTCTGGCGGCAGTGAATTGCCACTTTCGGTTCGAGCACTGGTCGGCGGCGGCGGTGTTGAAGTCGTTTCTGCTCGTCTGACCGACTGGCTCGATGCTTCCGTATTGGAACGAGACGAATTGGCATCAGCGGAACTCGAA
>SKHR01000135.1 GCA_007116865.1 Marinospirillum sp.
GCCGTTTTGAGCCTGCTAGGCATGAATGCCTATCATCTGGGCCAGTGGCAAGAAGCGATCAATTACTGGGAACGGGCATTAGAGCAGAATATCTCTTCTGGTGCGCGCCAATCCTTGCAAGAAGGTTTGAGCGAAGCCTATCGTCAACTGGGGCAGACACCTGAGCCGGCCTCTGGCCCTGGTTTTTGGGTGGATCTCTCCTTGAGCAATGCGGCTAACCTGCTGACTGACCCGCGGGCGACCTTGTTTGTCTTTGTCCGTCGAGCCGAGGGTGGCGGTGCACCGCTGGCAGCAACTCGCTTAACGGTTGCTGATTTGCCGACCAGAGTTTATCTTAGCGATCAGCAGGCCATGGCAGAAGACAACCTGCTTTCCTCCGCTACTGAGGTTGTGATTCAGGCGCGGGTCGCGATGGGCGGAACCCCAGAAGCTCAGGAAGGTGACTGGCAGGGCAGCACCGGGGTTTTAACGGTCGATGGCCAGCAGCAAGTGGAGCTCATCATCAACCAGCAGCTGTGATAACTCATTGGGCTAGGGATGCGGCTGAAATCGATCAAGCTGGCAGGGTTTAAGTCCTTCGTAGACCCGACCACTGTCAGCTTTAAAAGCAATATGACCGGCATCGTCGGGCCCAATGGCTGCGGAAAATCCAATGTGATTGATGCGGTTCGCTGGGTCATGGGTGAGTCGTCCGCAAAATACCTGCGTGGCGAATCCATGACTGACGTGATCTTTAACGGCTCACGTCACCGCAAACCCGTCGGCCAGGCTTCAATCGAGTTGATCTTTGATAATGCTCAGGGAAAACTCGGCGGTGCCTATGCCCAATACAGCGAAATCTCAGTCAAGCGGGTGGTCACCCGCGATGCGCAATCCAACTATCTTCTGAATGGCAGCAAATGCCGCCGCCGTGATATCACCGACCTTTTTCTGGGCACCGGCCTGGGTGCGCGCAGTTATGCGATCATCGAACAGGGCATGATTTCGCGCCTGATCGAAGCCAGACCGGAAGAGTTACGGGTTTATCTTGAAGAAGCAGCCGGCATCTCCAAGTACAAGGAAAGGCGGCGTGAAACCGAAAATCGCATTCGTCGCACCCTGGAAAACCTCTCGCGTCTGGAAGATGTGCGTGAAGAGCTTGGCAAGCAGCTTGAGCGCCTGGGACGCCAGGCCGAAGCGGCCCGTCGTTTTCAAACCCTTAAAGCCCGTGAGCGTAGCTTAAAAGCTGAGCTGGCGGTGCTGCGTTGGAAAGAGGCCGATCATCGCCTGGCCGGTTTGCTGGAGCAGCTGGCCGAACTGGAAACCGCGCTTGAGGCCTGCCTGGTCAAGGTTCGCCAGGGTGAAGCACGTCTGGAAAGTGCACGCGAGCGTCAGGCCCAGGCCAGTGACGCGCTGGAAAATGCCCAGCGTCAACTCAATGAAACCGGGCGCGAGATTGCCCGCCTGGAGCAGGGCTTAAGCCACCGTTTACAGCGTGAACGTCAGGTCAAACAAGAGATGCAGGCACTGGGCCAACAGCAGCAACAAACCCAGCAGGCCTGTCTGCGTGACCAGGAACAACTGGCAATCTGGGCGGAGCAGCTAGAAGCGCTGACGCCGGAATTGGCCGAACAGGCCGAAGCTGAAGCGGCTTTGCAACAGCAACTGGAAGCACTGGAAGCCCGTCGTCACGAGCTACAGGCGCATTGGGAAACCTATCATCGCCAGCAATCCAGTGCGCAGCAGGCCATGACACTGGCGCAGGCCCGTATTCAGCAGTATGAACACCAGTCTCAGCGTCTGGCCGAGAAAAAGCAGCAGCTGAGTGCTCAACTGAACGCCATCAAGGCGGATGATCACCAGGACGAAAGGCTGGAAGAATTACAGCTGCAACTGGAAAGCTGCGAAGAAGACCTATTGGCAGAAGAAGAACAGCTGGCCCAGTTGGAAACGCACAAGGCGCAGGCAGCGCAGCAGCGCCAGTCACTCAATGATCAACAACGCCAGTTATCCAGTCGTCTGTATCAGGCTCAGGGGCGCCTGGCTTCTTTACAGGCGTTGCAGCAGCATGAGTTATCCCAGGAGGATTCGCGCCTGGATGCCTGGTTGAGTGACCAGGGACTGGATACCTGGCCTTGGTTGAGCGAGCAAATCAACATCCAGCCCGGCTGGGAAAAAGCCGTGGAGATGGCGTTGGGTCAATGGTTGAGCGCCCGAACCACCGATGCGCCTTTAGCGGCATTGCCAGCCCAGGCATGGCAAAGCCTGCCCTGTGGGGATTTGCTGTTATGGACAAGCTCGGCATCGCCTCAATTACCTAAAGCCGACCGCCCCAGTCTGCTGGAGCGCATCGAAAACCCTGAGTGTTTGCCCGCCAGCTTGCAGCAGCGTTTATCCCGAATCGGTACACAGGCGGATCTGGCCAGTGCGCTGGCTCAGGTGGATGCCTTGGCTGCTGATGAATGCTGGATCACGCCGCAGGGCGAAGAAGTCTATCCCGATGGTTTAAGGCTGGTCTCATCGGCCGCCGCGGAAACGGGTGTTTTAGCGCGCCAACAGGTGATACGTGAACTGGAAGCGACGATTGCCGCCCTGGAAGCCGAGGTCGAAGACCTGGAAGCCCAACTGCAACAGATTCAGGATCAAGAGGCCGCCCGTACCAGCCAAATGCAGCAGATCACTGCGCGCTGTCAGACACTGCGTCAGCAGCAAATGCAGTGGGCTGCCCAGGTCGCTGCCGAGCAGACCCAGCACCAGCACGAGCGGCTACAACGCCAGCAGTGGCGTGATGAGCTGCAGCGGATCGACGCTGAAGACAGTGAAACTCAGACGCAATTGGCCATGGCGCGCGAAGCATTGGAGCTGGCTCAGGAGCAACTGGAAAGCCACCAAGGTGACGGCCTCAAACACGACGAAGAACGCCAGCAGTTGCAAAGCCAGCTGGAGCAGCAGCGTCAGGCGCATCGTTTGCAACTGGATGCACTGCAACAGCTGAGAATCAAGCAGCAGCAGTTACAAAGTAGTCATCAGGCGGTCTCCCAGGCCTTGCAGCGCCTGCAGATCCAGCTGGAGCAGTTTGAGCAGCGTCAGCAGCAGCTGGAAGATGAACTGGAGGATTTGCTGACCCCGGTTGAAGGCTCTCAGGATGACCTCAACGAATGGTTGCAAAAACACCGGGATCAGGAGGCAGAGGTTCAAACCCTGCGCCAGACCCAGCAGCTGGCATTGCAAGAGCAGCGCGACTGGGAGCAATCACGTCAAGCCCTGGATAAAGAAGTGCAAGGCCTGCGTGCCCAAATGGAAGACCTGCGATTGCAACAGCAAACCCTGATGGTCAAGCGGGATGGTCATCTGGAACAACTGAAAGAGCTCTCGGTCAGTTTTAAAGCAGTGGTTGAAAACCTGCCTGAGCAAGCGATTGAGTCACGCTGGCAAGCCGAGCTGGAGGATACTCAGGAGCGCATCCGTCGCCTGGGCGCGATCAACCTGGCCGCGATTGAAGAATATGATCAGCAGGCGGAACGTAAAAACTACCTGGATGCGCAGCATGCGGAGCTAGACGATGCGCTGAACACCCTGGAGCAGGCGATTCGGCGGATTGACCGCGAAACCAAACAGCGTTTTAAGGCCACTTTTGAACAGGTGAACAGCGGGTTGCAAGCCTTGTTTCCACGGGTTTTTGGTGGTGGCACGGCCTGGCTGCAACTGACAGGGGATGACCTGCTGGAGACTGGCGTTGCGATCATGGCACGGCCGCCGGGCAAAAAGAACTCCACGATTCACCTGCTGTCGGGGGGTGAAAAAGCCTTGACCGCTTTGGCCTTGGTGTTTTCGATTTTTGAACTCAATCCAGCGCCTTTTTGTATGCTGGATGAGGTGGATGCCCCCCTGGATGACGCCAACGTGGGGCGTTATGCCCGCCTTGTGCGGGAAATGTCGGCCAACATCCAGTTTATTTATATCACCCACAACAAGCAGGCGATGGAAAGTGCGGATCAGCTGATGGGGGTCACCATGCAGGAACCCGGTGTCTCACGCCTGGTCAGTGTGGATCTGGAAGAAGCGGCCGCCCTGGTGGAATCATAAAGATTGCAGTGCTGGGCGTTAAAAGCCAAACTTGCTAGAATTTCTTGAATTACTGAGCGCTTAGGGTCGAAAAGGGTATGGGATTACAAGTCGGTTTGATCGTGCTGGGACTGGCCGTGTTTGGCCTGATCCTGCTGGATGCTTTGCGGCGCAAGCACAAGGCAGCACGACAAGACAAGGAAGAAGACCCCGAATATCGGGCCAAGCAGGAAACCCTTGCTCGGGAGCTGCCGGGGCTTAAAGACTGGCAAGATCTGGATGAGGATGAACGCAAATGTCTGGACCCCCTGTTTGATGAGGTCGAAGTTTTTGATGACGACCCCATCCCGCTGCTGAAAGACCGTTTATGTGAAGCCGACCTGGCTCATTTGCGTCTGCAACCCAGTGATGCCGATCAAGCAGACGAAGACTTTCTTTTTGCAGATCCTGAACTTGAATCATCGGATACGGTGACTCAATTGACCAGTGAAAGCATGCAGCGCCTGTTCAGTCGTGATCCCGCCTTTGATGAAGCGGCTCGGCAAATGGCTGCTCAAGAAGCACAGATGGAGCTGTCGCTGGAGGTGCCAGAGCCTCCCCAGCCTCAAATGATCGCCAAGCCTGAACCCGAAACGGATGAGGCTGACCCCCGAATATCCCCGGAGCCTGGGATTGAATCGAATTCTGCTGATACATCGATACCGACACCCAGCTCTGCATCCAGTCGTCTGGCTTTGGAACTCAATCGTCTGCAGCAGATGGCCTGGAGTGAGGCAGAGCAGTTTTTGTCGATTCATGTCGAAGCATCAAAAGGCCGTCCT
This sequence comes from Marinospirillum sp., assembly GCA_007116865.1. GTDB lineage: Bacteria > Pseudomonadota > Gammaproteobacteria > Pseudomonadales > Halomonadaceae > Marinospirillum. The sequence goes on from SKHR01000135.1 coordinate 4,866, forward strand.
TTTAGCGGTCAGGATTTGCACTACCTGGCGACGGAAACCGGCATGGCACGCAGCCAAAGTGGTTTTTATCACTTTGTTGATAAATCAGGATCCGCTCCCTGCTTAGCCTATTCTTTGGTCAATATGTTCAGTCCGGGCAATTTCCCTGAGTCCATGTCGGACTTTTCTACCGCCGGCGTGGTACTGGTCATGGTACTGCCCAGTACACTCCAGCCAATGACCACCTTCGAACGCATGCTGGAAGTCGCTCGCGTGATGGAGCGCTGCCTGGGGGCTGAGTTACAGGATGAACAGCGCAGTAATCTGACTCAACAGACGGTGGAGCATTATCGTCAGCGAATTCAAGAGTTTGAACGCCACCAGCACATCAAAGCGAAAAAAATCTACCTGGATCAATAGCCTGTCATGACATCGGTCGACTCATTAAGCGCAAGACTGGCCTTTTTGCGCCAAACCCTGCATGCGCATAACTACCGCTACCATGTGCTGGATGCACCGGATATTCCTGATGCTGAATATGATCGCCTGTTTGCCGAGCTTAAGGCGCTGGAAGCACAACACCCTGAGCTGATCACAGCGGATTCTCCCACTCAGCGAGTAGGGGGCGCACCGCTCAAATCCTTTGCTGAGATCACCCATCGCCATCCGATGTTGTCCTTGGGCAACCTGTTTGATGAGGCCGGATTGCAGGCTTTTGTCACGCGGATGGAAAAAGAACTGGCCGATCTGGGGTATCCCCAGGGTGAGCCTTTGCAGTTTTGTTGCGAACCCAAGCTGGATGGTCTGGCGGTCAGCCTGATTTATGAGCAGGGTGTGCTGGTGCAAGGTGTGACTCGGGGCGATGGGCAAAAGGGTGAGGGCATCACCGAAAACCTGAAAACCGTCGGTTCTATACCCCTGCGTTTAAATCCACTGCCGGACCAGGTGATGCCGACTCGCCTGGAAGTGCGTGGCGAGGTTTACATGACACGCAGCGCGTTTGAAACGATGAACCAGCGCGCCAGAGATGAGGGCAGCAAGGTCTTTGCTAATCCCAGAAATGCGGCGGCTGGCAGCCTGCGCCAACTTGATCCTAAAATCACCGCGACCCGCCCTTTGATGTTCACTGCCTATCAACTGGTTGAGATGGAAGGGGTGCCGGTGGCCGCGACGCATGACCAGGCAATGCAGCAGCTCAAACAGCTGGGTTTTCGGATCAGTGAAGAAATCGCCTGTGTGACGGGGTATGCCGGGCTTAAACACTACTGTGATCAGCTGCTACAAAAACGCGATGGCCTGCCCTACGATATCGATGGCGCAGTGCTCAAGCTCAATGACCGGCGCTGGCAGGCTGAGCTGGGTTTTCGTGCTCGTGAGCCGCGCTGGGCCACGGCGTTTAAATATCCTGCCCAAGAAGCCATGACCCAACTGCTGGATGTGGAATTTCAGGTTGGCCGAACTGGCGCGGTAACGCCGGTCGCACGCCTGGAGCCGGTGGCTGTTTCTGGAGTCACGGTTTCCAACGCCACCCTGCACAATATGGATGAGGTGGCGCGTTTGGGCGTCGAGATCGGTGACTGGGTGATCCTTCGCCGGGCCGGTGATGTGATTCCACAAATCGTGCAGGTGGTGATGTCCAAACGCCCTGCAACCACTCAGATGATCAAAGCGCCCAGCCACTGCCCGGTTTGCCAGTCGCTGGTTGAGCGCGCTGAAGGCGAGGCGGTATTGCGTTGCAGTGGGGGTTTGTACTGCGCAGCACAGCGCAAGGAAGCCCTGAAACACTTTGCCAGTCGTAAGGCCATGGATATTGAGGGTCTGGGCGACAAGTTGATTGACCAGCTGGTGGAGCGGGATCTGGTCCACACACCGGCTGACCTCTATCGCCTGACTTTTGACGATCTGGTGGGCCTGGAACGCATGGGGCCTAAGTCGGCGGAAAATCTGTTGCAGGCACTGGAAAAAAGCAAACAAACCCAGTTGGCGCGTTTTATTTATGCCCTGGGTATTCGTGAAGTCGGTGAGGCCACCGCAGCCAGCCTGGCTCAGTATTTCGGTCACTTTCAGGCCCTGCGTGAGGCTGATGAAACCACCCTGCGTGGCATTGATGATATCGGCCCGGTCGTCGCCCAGCATCTGCTGAGCTTTTTTGCCGAGCCCCATAACCTTGAAACGCTGGATGATTTGATTCAGCAGGGAGTGCACTGGCCGGAGGTCCATCGGCGTCGTGAAGACCTGCCTTTGGTCGGACAAACCTGGGTGCTCACTGGCAGTCTGGAATCACTCACTCGTGATCAGGCCAAGGCGCGTTTAGAAGCCCTGGGGGCGAAGGTGGCTGGCAGTGTGTCGAAAAAAACCACCTGTCTGGTGGCGGGCAGTGCGGCAGGTTCCAAGCTGACCAAAGCCGAGAGCCTGGGGGTTGAGGTGATTGATGAGGCGGCTTTGCTGGCTCAGTTAGCAGCGCTGGAAACGGCTCAAACCTGAATATTGATCAGTTGCCCTAAGGGTGGTTTTTCCACACTTCCATAGGTCAAGGGGCCAGTCGATGAAGTCAAGGGATTGGGTGGAGAGGCCGCCTGGATATCGGGTGGAGATTGGGACTGACGGCGCATATCCTGAGAGGCATCAAGCTTTTCATCGGCTTTTTCGTAAAGACTGTCAGCGGCCTTTTGTGCCTTGTCGGCTTCTCTTTCAAGACGCTGGCTTTCGCGTTGCAAAGCATCCGCTTGGCGCTGTGCTTCGTCGGCAGAGCGGGAGACATTCTGAGTGACGTAAACGGGCGTTACTGATCCAGACACTGCGTCCATAACCGCAACCTGCTAGGCCTCAACTCAGGTTTGAGTACCTGCTCTATCTGAGCCAGGTACCTTATCCCCTGAGTATTGACCAGATGTACTGGCTTTTCAAGGAGCAGGACGCCTTTTGCTTATTTTTTCGGCGCGGTGATGCTGGCGATAAAATGCTTGGCTAAACGGTGCAGGGTTTCTACTTGATTGGCCAGTTGCTGGGCTTCGGCACGGCTTTCCTGGCTGACGGCTTCCACGGTGTTCGCACTTTGCTCAAGCACTTGCATTTCATGCTCGGTCTGATGGCTCAGTGCGGTTTGCTCTTGCATGGTGGAATCGACTTCCAGTGCCAGTTCGTTGATATGCGCAACGGTGCTGAGCACACCTTCCAATGCGGTGTCGGTTTCCTGGGCCAGCTTAACGGTTTCATTGGAAGCCTTGCTGCCTTTTTCGATCGCTGCCACCGAAGCTTCGGTATCACTGATCAAGCCATCAATGATGCTGCGAATTTCATTGGTTGAGTGGTGGGTGCGTTGAGCCAGACTACGCACTTCATCGGCAACCACGGCAAAGCCACGGCCTGCTTCCCCAGCACGCGCCGCTTCAATCGCCGCGTTCAGTGCCAATAGGTTGGTTTGTTCGGCTACATCGGTGATCACATCAATGACCGTGCCGATCCGACTGGTTTGTTGTGACAGGTCGGCCACTCGGCTGCGGGCCTGTTCCAGTGTCTGTGCCAGATGCGAGATTGCATCGATCATGGCGGTGAGCTGTTTTTTACCTTCCAAAGTGGCTTGCTGCGAGCTGGCAGCGGCTTCCGAGGTGCGCGCAGACGCATCGGTGACTCGCTGCTGGCTTTGCAGCATGGCCCCCATGGTCTGAGCAACGACCTGTACATGCGAACCGGCTTCCTGAATGGCGATATCGGTTTTTTGTAGCAGCGAATCACTGCGGTCTTTCGATTGAGCAAGCTGACTGCTGGTATCGGCCAGGCGGGTTGCCACTGCACGCAGTTCAGCTGTACGCGTTTGTAGCGCATAGCGAATCCGACCAATATCGTGAGTGGTGCCGGTGTAGATATAACTCATCAGGGTGGAGTCAGTGATTTGTGCGGCCTCCACCTGGAGAGGCGAAAGTGAGCGGCCGTTCGCTAGCAGTGCTGTGCCACTGACCAATAACAGCGCTAAAACGGAGACCAGTGCTGTCCAGTGTTGCTGCCAGCCTAGCAAGCCTAAAACCACAAGCCCAGGCAGAAGCAAGGCCAGAAGATTCTTACTCGTCAGGCTCAGCCCTTTTTTCAGGGCAACGGCCGGGGGCTGGCCGGTTTTTTTCCATGCCGCATAGGCCTGTTCAGCGCGTTGGCGAGCATGCTCAGAGGGTTTAACCCGAATCGATTGATATTCGATGATTTTGCCCTGGTGCTTGATCGGGGTGACATAGGCATCCACCCAGTAATGATCGCCACTTTTGGCTCGGTTTTTAACAACCCCCCGCCAGGACTGGCCGTTTTGAATGGTGTCCCATAAGTTGGCAAAAGCCCCTTCAGGCATATCTGGATGGCGAATCAGGTTGTGGTTTTGGCCGATCAGTTCTTCACGTGAATAGCCGGACAGTTTCACAAAGTCATCGTTGGCGTAGGTGATATAACCACGCAAGTCAGTGATGGTGACGAGCTTCACATCTGACGAGTAGTTGATGTCTTTTTGGGTGACCGGCTCATTAAGACGCATCGAGATAATCCTGATGACAAGAGAGCGTGAAATAGGGCAAAACGCCGCAGACTAGAGCTATTTATAGCGCTAACCGGTTCCAGGGTGAAGCCTTGTCTTTGACTTAAGTTTAAAAAGATGCGGAATTTTGATGCAGCTTGCTTTTCTAAACAAAAAGCTACGATTCAGTCTCCTTTGGTTGCAATGCGATTTCTGCGACTTGATTAAAGTGGGTGGCGAAGTGGACTTGCAACCCTTGTTTGAGGTGATCGGGCAGGTCATCAAAATCACGCCGATTCGCTTGTGGCAGGATCAACTGGAAAATGCCTGAGCGTCGGGCAGCAATGACTTTTTCACGGATTCCACCCACGGCGAGCACCTGTCCGGTCAGGCTGAGTTCGCCGGTCATGGCGACTTTTTGTGGTTTGCGCCCCAGGGCCAGCGAAAGCAGTGCACAGGCCATGGTGATGCCAGCAGACGGGCCGTCTTTGGGGGTGGCCCCCTCGGGCACATGCAGGTGGATGAAACTTTCATTGAACTGGTCGGCCGCTGCACCATAGTCACTCAGATGACTCATGACATAGCTATAGGCGATTTCTGCTGATTCTTTCATCACATCGCCGAGCTGGCCGGTGAGTTTCAGGCCACGGCTGAGCCCGTGTACTTGAGAGGCCTCAATCGACAGGGTCGCCCCGCCTAGCGCCGTCCAGGCCAGGCCATTGACGACACCCACTCCCTGCATGAGCTGGTCGTCTTTAAACAGTGGAGCACCCAAAAAAGCCTGTAGATTTTTGACCCCGACACGCACGGCAGTTGTTTGTGGATCTTCAAGCAGTTGCACACTGGCTTTGCGTAGAATCCGGTGCAGGCACTTCTCCAGTTTGCGAACCCCGGATTCACGGGCGTAACCTTCGATGATTTGGCGCAAGGCAGCAGGGGTGATGTCGACCTGTTTTTTCTTTAAGCCTGCACGTTTAAGCAGCCTGGGCCAGAGATGATGGCGTGCAATGGCCAGTTTTTCATTGGTGATATAACCCGACAGGCGCAGGATTTCCATACGATCCAGCAAAGGCCCCGGCAGGGTGTCAAGCTGGTTGGCTGTACATAAAAACAACACCTGAGAAAGATCGACCCGTACGTCCAGATAGTGATCAAGGAAGTTCACATTCTGTTCTGGATCAAGCACTTCCAATAGCGCTGAGGCCGGGTCGCCCTGATAACTGCGGCCCATCTTGTCGATCTCATCCAGCAGGATCACCGGGTTTTGGGTTTCGGTTTCTTTGAGCGCCTGAATCAGCTTGCCAGGCAACGCACCTATGTAAGTGCGCCGATGGCCTTTGATTTCTGCTTCATCGCGCATGCCACCGACGGAGAAACGGTAAAACTGCCGCCCCAGGGCCTCGGCAATGGAACGTCCAATCGAGGTTTTACCAACCCCCGGCGGCCCAACGAGCAGGATGATGGAGCCGCCAACACCGCCTTTGAACTGTCCCTCGGCGAGAAATTCGATGATGCGCTCTTTGACATCCTCCAGACCGTCATGGTCTCGATCCAGAATATGCCTTGCCTGCTTGAGGTCCAGCTGATCGTCGCTGGTGATGCCCCAGGGCAGGCAGGACAGCCAGTCCAGATAGTTGCGTGTGACGGCGTATTCAGGTGAGCCAGATTCCAGCATGGAAAACTTGTTCAGCTCTTCGTCAAAACGTTTTTGCACCGGGGCAGGCAGGGTTTTTCCTTCCAGACGGGCACGAAACTCATCGGCCTCAGCGGTTTTGTCATCCTTGCTGATGCCCAGCTCACGTTGAATGACTTTTAGCTGTTCGCGCAAAAAGAAATCACGCTGGCGCTGCTGAATTTTTTCGTTCACCTCATCACTGATCTGGCCTTGCAGTCGGGCAACTTCGACTTCTTTGCGCAGCAGGGGCAGTACCTTTTGCATACGCGGCAGCAGGGGCAGAGTATTCAGGCAGGCTTGTAGTTCATCACCAGGCGCAGAGGTAATGGCGGCGGCAAAGTCGGCCAGCGGCCCAGGATCATTGGGGTTAAAGCGATTCAGATAGTGTTTTAGTTCCTCTCCATAGAGGGGGTTGAGGGGGAGTAGTTCTTTGATGCCATTGATCAGAGCAAGCCCGTAAGCGCGGGCTTCATCCGAGTCATCCTGGGCATCTTTGGGATAGCTGACTTCGGCCAGAAAAGGCGATTTTTTGCTGACCCAGCCTTGAATGGCAAAACGCTTGAGGCCCTGGGCGATGAATTGCAGGCGGTTATCCTCAGCAATGACCTTGTGCACTCGAACCACGGTGCCAATTTTGGGCAGGTTTTCTGGGTCCAGGCTGGCCATTTCACCCTCACCCACATAAATCAAACCCACCGACTGGTGGGGGGTGTCCAGCACGCGTTCCAGGGTTTTTTCCCAGCGTTTGCGTGGCAGAACCAAGGGCTGAATCTGGGCCGGAAAAAAAGGCCGACTGTGCACGGGCAGAAGATAAAGCCGATCTGGCAGTAAGTCCGCGGATAAAACCAGTTCACCTGAGCGGCTATTGGTGTTTTCTCTCTCACTCATGATTCTGGGGTTTCCTTCATTCAACAGGCGATGGCGGGGTAAATAACCATCCGATTGATGACTATTGATGAGGTTGATGCCGGCTTTTTTCAAGCAGGATTAGAGAGGGGGTGTCTCAATCCAGTCAAACCAAGGCTGAGTCGGGTCCGCAATCGCGATGAAGGAGGGGTTGATCCAGTCCGTTTTTTGGTTGTATCTCAGGGGCTCGCCTTGCAGATTGAGCAGTTGTCCGCCAGCGCCTTCGAGCAGTGCCTGACCGGCGGCGGTATCCCACTCTCCAGTGGGTGACAAACGCGGGTAAAGATCGGCCTGACCTTCGACCAGTGCAAAAAACTTGAGCGCACTGCCGCGCATTTGCTGCTCTAAAGTGAAGCCTTGATTGCGCAGTTGGTCCAGCAGCGGACTCAAGGCATCCAGGCCGTGACGCTGGCTGGTCATGACCGTCAGTGTGTGGGCGCTGATGCGGCGACAATTCAGGCGGCTGGGTGCCTGGCTGGGGGTTTCCCGATAGCTGCCGATCTCGGCGCCCCCATAGTAGCTGGTCTGGCTGATGGGGTGATGAATAAAGCCGAACACCGGCTGCCCCCGCCGAATCAGTGCCAGATTGATGGTGAACTGACCGTTGCGCTGGAGAAATTCGCGGGTGCCATCCAGGGGGTCGAGCAGCCAGAGTGTGTGCCAATGCTGATGGCCGACCAGCGTTTCCGGGTTGGATTCTTCGGAGAGGATCGGGATGTCGGGTGTGTTGTGCTGCAACCAGGCGCAGATCATGCGGTGAGCGGTGAGATCAGCCAGCGTGACCGGAGAATCGTCCTGTTTTTGCTGGGTTTCCCAGTGCTGGGGCTGGTTGTAGATCGCCAGGATCGCCGCCGAGACCTCCAGGCACAGGCTGCGTAGTTGAGCAGCCAGTTGATGGGGCGTATCAATCAAGGTTGGCATGATCTTGCCAGTCATTTTCTTGAGTCAGGCGCTCACGGGCAATATAGAGTGCAGCAATGGAGCGGCCTTCATGAAAATCATCCAGCTTGAGCAGTGACTGAATCTGATGGATCGAGTGAAACTCCACCTCTAAGGGTTCTGGCTCATCCCCTTCCAGGGTTTGGGGATAGAGGTCACGAGCCAGGATCACCTGCATCAAATGCCCCATGTAATTGGGCGCCAGAGAGAGGCTGATCAAGGGCTCCAGCTGGCGTGCACCATAGCCGGTTTCTTCCATGAGTTCGCGGTTGGCTGCCGCCAGCAGGTCTTCACCCGGTTCCAGCAGGCCTTTGGGCAGACTGAGACAATAGTCGTTGAATCCCCCCGCATACTCACGCACCAGAATGACTTCATCCTGATCATTGATTGCCACCACCATCACCGCACCAGGCCCTCGGCTGACCAGGCGCTCATAGGTGCGTTTTGCACCGTTACTAAATTCAAGGTCGAGCGACTCCACCTTGAATAAACGGCTTTGCGCCACAACTTTGCGCTCGATGATTTTGGGGTGGCGTGGCATAACGGCCTCAGACAGTTTGGCGGGTGGAGAGCTTCATTAATAGCAAAAAAAGGGGGTTCCTCCAAGTGAAAGCGGTCATCTATTTGGCTTTTGTGGCCGGTGTCTGGTGTATAATAGGTGTTAAGCTTGAAACCCACCCCCTGCAAGAATCAATGAGTGGCCTGTGATCGATTGGAACCAAGTTGAAACCCTGCTGCTGGATATGGATGGCACCCTGCTGGATCTGCACTTTGACAGCCACTTCTGGCTGGAGCACTTGCCGCGCCGTTATGCTGAGCTGCACAAGCTGGATTTGCAAAGCATCCGTGATCCGCTGATCCAATCCATCATGGCTGAGCAAGGGCAGCTGAGCTGGTACAGTCTGGATTATTGGAGTGAGCGCCTGCAGGTCGATATTGTGGCGTTGAAAAAAGAGATCCAGCATCTGATCGGCTTTCGGGTGGATGCGCTGGATTTTTTGCAGTGGGTGAAAAACGCACACCCACGAGTGATTCTTGCCACCAATGCAGATCGAAAAAGTCTGGCGCTCAAGCTTGAGCTGACCGGCCTGGATGAGTATCTGGACGCGATTGTCAGTTCTGCCGACATCGGGATTCCCAAAGAAGAACAGGGGTATTGGCAGGCATTACAGACCCTTGAACCTTTCAATCCCGCCACCACCTTGTTGATTGATGATAACGAAACCGTGCTGGACAGCGCCCGGCGTTATGGCATTGCACAGTTGATCACCATCACTCAGCCGGACAGTCAAAGCCCTCAGCGGCAGTTGACCCAGTATCCTGCGGTGACCCGCTTTGCTGAGCTTCAGCCAGTGACCAAAGAGGGTTGATGACATGACGAGCAGTGAAACAGCCCCTGGGGTGCGTCTGGATAAATGGTTATGGGCCGCGCGATTCTTTAAAACCCGCAGCCTGGCCAAGCAAGCCATCGAACAAGGAAAAATTCGTTATCAGGGGCAGCGCCCCAAAGTCAGCCGCATGGTTGAGATCGATGCCTTGATTGAAGTGCGTCGAGGGCTGGAGTGCATGACCCTTCAGGTGCTGGCCTTGTCCGAGAAACGTGGCCCCGCATCGGTCGCACAAGGCCTTTATCAGGAAACTCAGGCCAGCCGTGAACTGCGTGAGCAGCAAGCGGAACAAAGACGCCAGTTGGGCAGCCTGGTTCAGGCACCAGAGCAGCGCCCGGATAAAAAATCACGTCGCCAAATTCATCGTTTTAAACGTCAGGATCTTTCATGAGTCAGTCATCCGATCAGTTACAGCGTTTTTTGTTTGATGCCACCCCCGTGCGTGGTGAGTGGGTTCATCTTGA
>SKHR01000078.1 GCA_007116865.1 Marinospirillum sp.
AGTGCACTTGAGCAGGAAAACGACGACTTAACTCGTACTGGCAAAAGCTGTAGAGCAGATCCAACTGGGCTTCCAGTGCGTTGGCGTTGTACAGGCCGCGGGAGACTTCGGCCAGATAGGCGGCATAGGCCTGACCACTGGTATCTTTGAGTGATCCTCGATGGTTGCGCGGCAGCAGCCCAAAACGTGATTCGACCCAGTGTTTCAGCACGGCAGCTTCAACCCCATCGGCATTGAACATCCAGCCACGCAGCAGGCGCAGATAATCGGCTTTATGCCGCTTTAGGCGTTGATGTTGTGGATCGGCACCGGCAGCCTCTACCTGATTGAGTAAAAAAGCTGAGCACATGTATTGGCGAAAGTGGAGTGCTCTTTCCTGCGGCTGCTCAAGTTCGTCCAGCGCAGTGAAAAAGGGGCGATGCAAGGCTTGTACGCCATCAATCAGCAGAGGCTCGGGTTGCTGCTGAAAAGTCAGACTGCCGAGAATCACCGGCGGCAGGTTGCAGCGATTGATTGAACGTCGCGCCCAGGCGGGCAGAGTGGCTTCTCCACTGGTGGCCTGGGCCAATGCCAGAGCAGAAAGGGGTGGAAAAGTCTGATTGCGATGGGTCAAGATGGGTGTCACTCTATTATTTATCCACTCGGACAGCATAAAGGGTTTTACCTTAACCAGCAGGAGAAAAAGACCGATGCCTGACCGAAAGCAACGCTATCGAGGTTCCCTGCTGGGACTTGCGGTAGGTGATGCCCTGGGCACCACCCTGGAGTTCCGTGAGCGCGGCAGCTTTACCCCCATCACCGACATGCTGGGTGGCGGCCCGTTTTTTCTCAAGCCGGGTCAGTGGACGGATGACACCTCCATGGCGCTATGTCTGGCGCATTCACTGCTGAGCTGTCAGGGATTTGATCCCGGGGATCAAATGCGCCGTTATTGTGACTGGCGATCCGATGGTTACATGAGCAGCAATGGGCGGTGTTTTGATATCGGTGTCACGGTGTCTGAGGCCATCAGCCAGTTTCTGCGCACCGGCAATCCGCTGGCGGGTTCGCGTGATCCTTTCACTGCGGGTAACGGTTCGTTGATGCGCCTGGCCCCGGTGGTGATGTACTACAGCCCGGATGTCACTCAGGCGTTGCACTTTGCCGGTGAAAGCTCGCGCACCACCCACGGTGCCAAAGAGTGCATCGATGCATGCCGTTATTTTGCCGCACTGCTGCATCAGGCCTATGCCGGTGAGTGTGAAAACCGCCAGTCCCTGCTCCGCACCGATCTCTATGCGCCCGAAACCAAAAAAGTCCAGGCGATTCAGCAGGGGCATTATCAGCACAAAAGCCGCGATCAGATCAAAGGCAGTGGTTACGTGATAGATTGTCTGGAGGCCGCGCTCTGGTGTTTTTATCACACTGACAGCTTCTCTGAGGCCGTGCTGATGGCGGCCAATCTGGGGGATGATGCCGACACCACGGCGGCAGTGTGTGGACAGCTTGCCGGTGCCTGGTATGGACTGGATGGCATCCCTGACCACTGGCAGGCGCGCGTGGTAATGAACAAGGATCTCGTGGAACTGGCGGATCAATTACTGGTCAGTCACCCATCATACAAAGATAAGGATTAGGAATGGCGGATGCACTGGTAAAACAGATCCAACTGGCCTGTGAACAATTAGATCAAGTGCTTCTGGGCAAACCTCAGCAAATCCGTCTGGCGGTGACCTGCTTGCTCTCCCGCGGGCATTTGCTGATCGAGGATCTGCCGGGCATGGGTAAAACCACCCTCGCACACAGCCTGGCTGCGATTTTTGGTTTGAATGACACGCGCATTCAGTTCACCAGCGACATGCTGCCAGCGGATATTCTGGGGGTGTCGGTTTTTGATGCCACCAGCGGTGGTTTTGTTTTTCATCCGGGGCCGATTTTCACCCAGTTACTGCTGGCAGATGAAATCAACCGCACCACCCCCAAAACCCAAAGCGCTCTACTGGAAGCCATGGAAGAAGGTCAGGTGACGCAGGATGGGGAAACCCGTTTGCTGCCTCAACCCTTTTTTGTGATCGCCACCCAAAACCCCTTGACCCAGTTTGGCACCTTTCCTTTGCCAGAATCACAACTGGATCGGTTTTTAATGCGCATCCAGTTGGGTTATCCCAGCCCGGAGGCAGAAAGAGCCCTGCTGATGCGCGGCGAATCGCCCACACGGCGACAGCGCTTGAGTGCGATGATCACCCCGGCGCAACTGATGCAGGCACAGCAAGCCTGCCAGGCTGTGCATGCCTCGGCGGATCTGATCAGTTATGTGCAACGCCTGGTGCAGTATACCCGTGAGGGCGATCACTTTAGTTATGGGGTTTCACCGCGTGGCGCGCTGGCATTGTTGGGTTGTGCCAAAAGCTGGGCCTGGCTGCATCAGCGCCAGCATGTGGTGCCAGAAGATGTGCAGCAGGTTCTGGCTGCGGTGATCGGCCATCGCGTTCGGGCCGCCGAGGACATGGCCGGACACACGGCTAACCGGCTGGTCAATGAACTGCTCTTCAATGTCGATGTGATGGGCAGCGGATGAAACCGGCGCTGTTTGATCGGCTCACCCGCCAGCGCAGCGGAAAAATTTATATTTTTCCAACCAGGGCTGGCTGGGGGTTTGTGCTGCTCTTGTCCTTGCTGCTGCTCTTGTCGATCAATTTTGAAAACAACCTCGCCTATGCGCTGACCTTTTTACTGGCAGCACTGATGCTGATCGCCCTGCTGTTCACTCACGCCAATCTGGCAGGTGTGACCATCAAACAGGTTTCAACCCAGCCTTGTTTTGCCGGAGAACAAGCCGGATTCAGTCTGATGCTTTCGACCACCCGACGGGGAGAACATCAGCAACTGCATGTCGGCTGGGTCGGCTGCGATGCCGACTATGCGATTGACCTGGCCGAGTCCGGGCCAGTGCAGGTGGAGCTGGCGTTGTCCACCCGGCAACGCGGTTGGTGTGTGCCGCCCAGGGTGAAAATTCAGACGGTTTTCCCCTTGGGCCTGTTTAAAAGCTGGTGTTACCAACCCCTCACCGCCAGGGCGCTGGTTTATCCTCAACCCCTGACCACCCAAACCCTGCCCGCAACAGCCGGAAGTGGCAGCCAGGGAGTGCTGACACAGCAAATCGGCAGTGATGACTTCACTGAGCTCAAACCCTTTCAGGCGGGGGAGTCACCCCAGCATATTGCCTGGAAGGTTTTTGCCCGTGGGCAGGGGCTGCACACAAAACGTTTTGGGGCACGCCAGGATCTGGATCTGTGGCTGGACTATGACACCTGGCCGCAAGCCAGTCAGGAGCTGCGTTTGTCTTACCTGTGTGGCTGGGTGCTCAAACTTGACCGCGAACAGCGCCTCTATGGCGTGCGTTTGCCCGATCAGACCTGGCCACCCGCACAGGGCGAGGCGCATCGACGCTCGATACTTCAAGCACTGGCGTTGTTTGGCAGGGAGGCATCCCGTGGTGACGACTAAACCCGTTAAAGCGCCCATCGGTCGAACCGCAGTGATCTGGCAGTTGATCGCCATTCTTGCCGTTGTGCTGCCCCTGATCAATTGGCTGCCCGGCTGGGTTTTGCTTCTAGGTCTCGGCTGTGTCGGTGCACGCCTGATGATTCACTCGGGGCGCTGGTCTTTTCCTCATTGGAGTCTGCGCCTGCTGCTGGTTCTGGGGGTCGGGGTCGGCCTGGTGATGACCTACAGCATGGACACCAGCCTGGAAGCCATGATGACCTTGCTAACCGCTGGCCTGCTGCTCAAGTTGCTGGAGATTTATCACCGCCGTGACGCCCTGGTGCTCTTGTATATCGCGCTGTTTCTCAGCGGCGCGGTGTTTTTGTTTGAACAAAGCCTGCTGGTTTCTTTCTACCAGTTTTTTGCGGTCAGTCTGGTGGTCGCCGCGCTGATCAGCATTTGGCAGAACCCGTTGCGAGCGGATCTGCTCGACCCCTGGAGACTGGCCTGGCGTTTATTGTTGCCGGCTCTACCACTGATGCTGGTGCTGTTTTTTATTTTCCCCCGCATAGACCCACTTTGGTCGGTTTCACTGGACCGCTCAAGCGCCAGTACCGGGCTATCGGAAAACCTTTCGCCAGGCGACATCAGCCGCTTGACCCGCTCGGATGCGTTGGCCTTTCGAGCCGTGTTTG
>SKHR01000069.1 GCA_007116865.1 Marinospirillum sp.
CTTGAACAGGACGAGCCGGAGGTGTTTTTTCTGCGTTAGACATCGAAGGACCAACCTTCCACTGAGTGAGTCGATGGGCTGCCCAAGGCTTGAATCAGCTGGGTCAGCAGTGTTTGGGTGATGCTGGCAAAATCCGCAGCTTCTGAGTTTAAGTCACTCACCCGGGTGACCGCCAAACCTGAATATCCACAGGGGTTGATGCCTGCAAACGGCTGTAAATCACAGTCAATATTGAGGCTGAGTCCATGAAAGCTGCAACCTTTACGGATGCGCAGCCCCAGTGCAGCAATTTTGGCTTCGGTCTGATCATCCTGTTTGACATAAACCCCCGGCGCATCCGCGCGCGGATAGGCGGTGATACCCAAGTCGGCCAAACAGGCCACCAGGCTTTGTTCGATCAGGGTGACCAGATCTCTCACCCCGAGCTGATAACGCCGAAGATTGAGTAGCAGGTAGATGACCAGCTGGCCGGGGCCATGCCAGGTCACCTGACCACCGCGATCAGTTTTGATCACTGGAATCTGGCCGGGATTGAGCAGGTGCTCAGGTTTACCGGCCTGCCCCAGGGTGTACACCGAGGGGTGCTGCAAAATCCATAACTCATCGGGTGTTGCATCGGTACGCTGGTTGGTGAAGTCCTGCATTTTTTGCCAGGTGGTTGCATAAGGCTGCAGGCCAAGTGATCGAAGGATCAGGGGTGATCCCATCTTAAAGCACCATTTGCACTCGACCGGTGGCCTTGAGCGCTTCAAACAAGGCTTGCAGATGCGCTTCACCTTCAGCGGTGATGGTCACTCGAACGGACTGAAAACGCCCATTTCGACTGTCGATCAGCTGTACTTTGTCAGCATCGTAGCTGGTTTTTGTTTGCGCCAACACATCAAGGATACAGGCTTTATAATCCGGCGCAGCTCTGCCCATCACCTTGATCGGGTACTGACAGGGGAACACCAGTTTAGGTGGATTATCCATTGGGCAGGCGGCATCAGACATTATCAAAAACCTTTAACCAAGTAATTTAGTCAATTATAACCCAGCCCAATCAGCTAAACAAACCGGTGACAAACATCACTAGGCTATGCCAGAGGCGTTTAAAAAATCCGGCCTGCTCAACCGATTCCAGAGCCCGCAAAGGTGTCTCAGCCAGCACCTCACCATCCAGCATCACACGGAACTGACCCAGTACCTGACCGGTTGAGATCGGTGCTTTCAGGGTTGAATCATAAAGGATTTCGGTTTGAATTCGTTCACTGTGTCCACGCGGCAGAGTGACATGAAGATCACTATCCAGCCCCACACGCAGCTGATCACGAACCCCCTGCCATATGCGCGGCTGATCAATCAGGCTGAAGGCTTCTTGTAGCAGCAGGGTTTCATAATAGCGGAAGCCATAACTTAAGAGCTTCTGACTTTCCTGGGTACGGCCTTCATCACTGCGCGCCCCCATGACAACTGAGATCAAACGCATATCATTGCGCACGGCCGAAGCGGCCAGACAATAACCCGCCTCAGTGGTATGCCCGGTTTTCAGTCCATCCACACTGGCATCGCGCCACAACAGACGATTACGGTTGCTTTGGCGAATATTGTTGTAGGTGAACTCCCGCTCGGAGTACATCGAATAGTGCTCAGGGTATTCAAGAATTTTAACCCGAGACAAAATCGCCATATCTCTGGCGGTTGAATAGAGGTTGGGGTCAGGCAAGCCAGACGAGTTGGTGAAGTTGCTATTCATCATGCCCATTTGACGCGCATGCTGATTCATCAAGTCGGCAAACGCTGACTCACTGCCCGCCAGGTGTTCAGCAACCGCGACGGAGGCATCGTTGCCGGACTGAATGATCACTCCGCGCAACAGATCCTCAACGCTGACCTGGGTGCCTACCTCGATGAACATTCTGGAACCCGGCATGCGCCAGGCTTTTTCACTGACGGTCACCATCTCATCCAGGCTGACATTGCCTTGCTTGATCTCGTATTCCAGCAAGTAGCTGGTCATCATTTTGGTCAAGCTGGCTGGCGCCAGGCGCTCATCGGCATTGTGTTCAGCAAGAATCCGGCCACTGTGTGCATCCATCAAGATCCAAGAAGTCGCTGCCAGTTGTGGGGGAGCGGGAATCATGACCTGGGCCTGCAGGTTCAAGCTCAGCAAACCGGCAACTCCCACCACAAGCAGACGCTGCGATACTCGTTGAATCAACCCATGCAACATGTCAGTTTTTCCTCAGTCGTTAAATAAAGTCAAATCACCCAACCCCTTTGCCAAAGGTCAGGGTCGAATCAGCAGCGGTTGACCTAAATTGTTTTGCCGTAAGGTCTGCATTGCCGCTTCAACAGAAGTCTCTCGCATCGGGCCTACTTGGACCCGATAAAAAGGCCGGTTTTCATCTGCAGGCAAAATCCGGGTCGGATAACTCAGCTGTGCGGCCACTCGGTTTCTCAACTGCTGGGCAGACTCGGCATTGGACAATGCCGCCACCTGCAGGAAAAATACCGCGTCACCGGGTGCCACTACGCCATTACTGGCTGCCTGGCTGCTTGGGGTCGTGTTCACTGCTGCGGCCGCTGGCGGTTGAGCAGGGGGTGAAGCACGGCGTTGTTGCGCTTGCCATTGTACAGGATCAATGGCTTCGACCCGTACCCGCGCAGTGCCAGTGCGAATCATGTCGAGCCGATAGGCTGCGGCATAGGACAGATCGATGACCCGGTTGCCAACAAAGGGGCCACGATCATTGACCCGCACGATCACCTGACGTTGATTATCAAGGTTGGTCACCCGAACAAAGGTTGGCAGGGGCAGACTGGTATGCGCTGCTGTCATTGCATACATGTCATAAATCTCGCCATTGGAGGTTTCATGACCATGAAACTTATTCCCATACCAAGAAGCAATACCCGTTTGCACAAAGCCCTGGCTGGACTCCATCACCCGATAAGTACGCCCAAACACAGTGTAAGAGGATGCATTGCCACGCCGACTTCTGGGTTCCGGTACCGGGGTTGCATCAGGCACATTCGAGACGTCCTGGGGGTTGGGCGGCAAGCTATCGATCCGCTGGGTATAACGCCCCCCACCGGAGCTCACAATTTTATCCTGTAGCGTATAACCACGAGTCGATGAGGGCGCTGACGAGTCATGCGCACCAAAAACGCCACCGCTCCCGCCTACGGAACAGCCGGTTAACGACCCAAGACTGAGGATCAAAAAAGGGGCAAGCCAGCCAAGTGCCTGGGCTTTCATTAGTCGCTCCGCAAGGCCTCAGACAGTTGATGCACCGCCAGCGCATACATGCGGCTGTGATTGTAGCGGGTGATCACATAGAAGTTGTGCAGCCCCAGTTTATAGATTTCCTGGTCACCCAGCGCAAAAGCCATGGGAATGACTTGAGTACGTGCGTTCAATCCCGCGACACCGATCACTTCCATGCCAGCGGCCTCTGCGTCGGTCAACGCCATACGGTCAAAACGATTACGGCGCAAATCTGGCAAACTGGCCGCATCACCGCGCAAACGCGCTTCAACTAACACTGCCTCACCGGGACGCCAGTTATGCGCGTGGAAATAGTTGGCTATGGAACCAATCGCATCCACCGGGTTATTCCAGATATCGATCAGGCCATCACCACTGAAATCCACCGCAAAATCACGATAGCTGGTAGGAATGAACTGGGGGTAACCCATGGCACCGGCATAAGAGCCCATTGGCATCCGTGGATCAACGCCTTGATCGCGGGTCAGACGCAAGAACTCGGTCAACTGGTTGCGAAAAAAAGCCGAGCGATCACGCGGCGTGTCTTGCGGATAATCAAAACTCAAGGTCATCAAGGCATCGATCACCCGATGCCGTCCTTTGTTACGCCCATAGGAGGTTTCCACGCCCAGGATCGCGGTGATCACCTCCGCAGGCACCCCGTATTCAGCTTCCGCTCGGGCCAGGGTTTGCGCATGCTCGCGCATAAACTCGCGGCCACCCTGAATGCGCTGTTCGGTGATAAACAAATTACGATATTCCTGCCAGGTCAGCACACGCTCTGCTGGACGGGACATCAGATCACGAATGTCCTGACGTTTTTGCGCATCACTCATCAACTGATTTAATGTCGCCCGATCAAATCCCTGCTCTGCCACTAGCCAGTCTACGTATTCAGCCACATC
>SKHR01000231.1 GCA_007116865.1 Marinospirillum sp.
GCCTTGGGTGCCTGGTTAGGTCACCAGCAGTGGTTTGATACCACCGGCATAGAGTTTGCCTTGGTCGCTTTGTTTATTGTTTTGTGCATCGAGCAGTATCGCTCGTTGCAGTCTGCTTTTCCGGTGCTGGCCGGTTTGGCGGCAGGTGGTTTGGTGGTCTGGTTATTGCCCGCCAGTCAGCAGTTGCTGTTTGCGATCGTGCTGGTTTGTGCCGCTTTACTCTGGCAATACCCCAGTCGTCGCCATCTTTATGAGATCTATCAAGCAAAGGATGAGCAGCCGTGAGCCAGAGCTACTTGTTTAGTTTTATCGCCGTAGCAGCCTTAGCCACCTTCCTGACTCGCCTGTTGCCTTTTGTGCTCTTGGGTGAGTACAGCCGCCACCCCCTGGTGCAACATTTTGGCCGCTACTTGCCAGCGGCGATCATGGCCTTGTTAGTGGCAGTGTTTTTGCTGCGTAGCGCCGAATGGACGCCCCCGGTTTGGGGACTGGAAGCGCTGATCCCTGCGCTTCTGGTGGTATGGGTACACTGGCGCTGGCGCAATGCGCTGTTATCTATGCTGCTGGGCACGGCCAGTTATATGCTGGGTCAGCAGTGGCTGCTCAACTCAGTAACATGGCTGTGAACACCACGATCAGGGCAGCGACCAGCGGGGCTAGTACGGTGACCACAAACACATCTTTATAGGCCTCGCGGTGGGTGAGTCCCATCAGGGTGAACAGCGCGATCACCGCGCCTGAGTGGGGCAGCGAGTCCAGTCCGCCAGCCGCCAGGTTGGCGATCCGGTGCAGCAGTTCAGGTGCAACACCCGCCTCAAGGTAAGCTGGTGCCAGGCTCGACATAAAGATCTGCAACCCGCCTGAGGCAGATCCGGTGATGCCGGAAATGAGATTGGCCGACAGAAAAACGGATAACAGGGGGGGCAAGGACAGGTTCAATAGCCAGTCTGCAAAGGCATGGTACCCCGCCGTCTGAATGACAACGCCACCAAAACCGATCACCGCCGCGGTATTGATCAGGGGTAATAGCGCATCATCTGCCCCCTGTCCGGCCGTTTGTACAAAGTTCTTGCGTACCGGCGGGAAGAGCAGATAACAGAGCGCGGCACCACTTAACAGGGCCAGGCTGGACCAGAGAATGGGCTGGGTCAGGGCAAAGGTGATCCAGTCTGCACGCAGGCCGCCCATTTGTAGCAAACGCGGCATCAGAATGATCAAAAGCACCAGCAGCACCGGTGTGAAGGATTTGAGTCCGCCGGGAAGCGCAGTACCTTGTTGCGAGGCTAAAGCCGCCATTTGCTCATCTTTCGGGGTGGCTTGATAACCTTCCCCGGCGGCCAGGGATTGGCGCCATTGGTGCTGCAAATAGAGCATGCCAAAAACGGCCATCAGCAAACCACCCAGCACGCCATACCAGCCACCGGCAAATAGGTCCGTGCCCAGTGCGTTAGCACCGATGACGTTATGTATTGAGGGGGTGCCGGGCAAAGCGGTCATGGTGAAGGTGCCTGCGCCCAGCGCAATCGCAGCGGCATAGAGGCGGCGGGGAATATTGGCTTCACGCATCAGGGTGACACCGATGGGATACATGGTGAACATCACTACAAACACCACCACGCCGCCATAGGTCAGCAGGGCACAGGCGAGCATCGCCACTAAAAGCGCCTGACGGGTGCCCAGCCAGTGGGTCACTGCCATGGCGACGCCCTGAGCAGCCTGGCTGGCGGCCATCACACGACCAAATAAAGCGCCACACAAGAACAGCAGCAGAAAGTTGCCAGCAAAACTGAAGGCACCAGATGGGCCGAAAGGAAAGTGCTGTAAAAACACCGCTTGCAAGGCCAGTCCATTGGTCAGGCCGATGACCAGTACCGCGATCAGCACTGACAGCAAAATATTCACGCCACGCAGTGCCAGGCCAATGAGCAAAGCCAGTCCAGCAATCAGGCCGAGGTGTCCAAGCATGGGGTGCTCCTTTTATTCATGTTGTTATGGGCGTCACAGTTCGTGAAGCTTAGCAAAAACTTCGATAAGATGAAGCTTCAATTGATGTTATCAGGAGAGTGGTGTGGTATTTCGAGGCCTAGGGCTCAGTGGTTTATTGTGGTTGATTTTATCAACGCCAGGTTGGAGCTACGATAACCTGCAGCGCCCCAGTGGCGTGACTGCGTTTGATCTGGTGCAGCGTCTGGCTGAGGGTGGAGATCCCAGTCAGATGTGGCAGTCACTTTTTGCCGATGGGGTGATGGCCAATCTGAATATTCCCAGCGATCATGTGCGGGTGATTTTTTATGATGCCCAAACCGGTCAGCAGTTGCCGCGTGAGCATATCCGCCAGTTGATGGGTGCGACGCCCCATGATGGCATGGTGGAAATGCTGTTCATCGCTGAGGAGATGGCGGGGGGATCACTGCCGATGGAAATCGGCCAGCTGGTGGCTTTAATGGATGCTTCCTATCTGGCCAGCATGCGTCGTCCGCCAGCCATTGATGTCGAGTTTTATGATGTTCGCTGCGGCCCCCAGGGCCTAAGAGGTGGCGGGGTTTCAGGCAGTCGCCCGGATCAGCCCTGTGAGCCAGCGACTCGGAGCTACGGGCGTTCAACGCCGCAGGCTGAGGCTGGTCGTAAGTCAGCGGGTGCTTCGGCTCCAACTCAAAGCGCACCGAGATCCAGTGATCGCTGGGGATTGGATGTCAGCGATGCGGTGCATCTGCCTGGATCACAGCGTCCCAGCAGCCAGCGCGCCCAGTTGGCACGTTTACAGGCTTTAGATTTACGCCCCAGCCACTGGCAAGACAATGAAACCCTGCCAGTGATTGTGACAGGACGTGATGAAGCGGAGCTGATTGCCAGTGGAACGGCCGTGTTGAGCGAGATGGACAGGCTCGGTCTGGTAGATGTAGAGGAAGGCCCGATCCACATGGAAATCTACGGGGAAGAGTGGCTGCACGTCTACTTTTACCTGCGCACCGAAGCCCAGGGTGGAAAAAAGCCGTCAGGCTTCTGAGTTCAGACGCGCAATCGCTACACTGGCACCCCCATCGACGACCAGGGTTTGCCCGGTGATGAAGGAGTTGTCCTCACTGAGCAGAAAGTTGATTGCTTTGACCACCTCCGAGGTTGAGGCGACTCGACCCAGGGGGGTTGCCTGCTGCCAGACTCGGCGTGAGGCTGATTGAGCGTCCTGCATCCCAGCGGCAACCGGGCCGGGTGCAACGGCGTTGACCAGAATCCCCTGATTCGCCAGTTCAACCGCCAGGGCGCGTGTCAGTGCCAGGATGGCACCTTTGCCCAGGGCATAAAGACTGCGCTCTTGGGTGGTTCTCAGGCCATGAACCGAGGCCAGGTTGACCAGGTGTCCACCGCTGGACATGCGCTGAACACTGGCCTGCAATGCCAGAAAAACACCTTCAAGGTTGACGCCCATGAACTGCTTGACCTGTGTGGCGCTCAGGCTGGCAAAAGCCCCCCGCTCTATGCTGCCGGCCGCATTGACCACCCAGTCCAGCCTGGTGGTGTGCTGATCCAGTTGCAGAAAAGCCTGGGCAATTTGCTCAGGCTCTGCCAGGTCACAGGGCAGGTTGATGGCTTGCCAGTCTGCCTGCTCGGATTGGAGGCGGCTCAAGGCCTCGGGCAGGTCTAATAAAAAGACTTGGTCACCTGCTGCAAGACGGCTGCGGGCGAACTCACGTCCGATGCCACCGGCAGCGCCCAGGATAAGGCCGGTACGACTTGGCATTTGTGGTGCCTCCCTTTATATTGCGAGGGCGACATTATAAGACGGAGACTGGCTGGTCTAAAACCAGAATTGAAAAAACCTCGATCTGACAAGGGTTTTCAAGTTTCCCCCCCTCTTTTGTTAAGGAGTCATCATGTTTGGATTTGGAATCTTCCCTTCTGCACGTCAATGGACACTGGCCGCTGCGGCACTGGCGGTGGGTCTGGGTAGCACCAGCGCCGTGGCTGATACCCGTGTCACCTATAAATCGGCTTCAGCCGGTACCGCTTATTATCAGATGGGTGTGGAGCTGTCTGAAGCCGTGCGCCGTGGCACCAACGGGCAAATTCAACTGACCCTGGAAGAAAGTCAGGGCTCGGTGCAGAACGTGATGGAGGTAATGGCGCGTCAGGGCAACTACGTGTTCACTACCCCGCCCAGCCTGATCACCCAAGCGCTGGCGGGCGAAGGGCCGTTTGCACAGCGCCAGAGCCCGCGTTTTCAGGATATTCGTGGTTTGTTTCCCATCCCGGCGATCACCATGCACTTTGTCGTCGCCAGTGATCAGGGTGTCATGTCACTGGAAGAACTGGCGGGCAAGCATATTTTGATTGGTCGTGGTACGTTTGGTGCCCGCGAAGCGCAGCGTTACCTGGAGCTTTTTGGCTTGATTGATCAGGTGCGTGTGGCGGATGCCCAGATTGGCAGTGGCCCGGATGCACTGAAAAACGGTCAGATTGATGCGTTTGTCACGGCCAGCTCTTTCCCCACCCCCAACGTGATTGAAACCGCAGCCAGTCGGCCGGTTGCACTGGTCAGCCTGACCGATGAGCAGGTGGCAATGACGGGTGCAGCACGTCAGGTGATTCCTGCAGGCACCTATGCGGGTGTCAATCAGGATGTGGTGACCACCTCCCTGCCTGTGATCGCCTACACCACTACTCAGATGGATGATGAAACCGCTTATCGTCTGACCCGGACCTTCTGGGAGCGCCGTGATCAGATGGCTCAGGAAACCCCCTGGTGGGGCGGCATCACGCCCGATATGGTCAACAATATTGCCGGCCAGCTGCACCCAGGCGCTTTGCGCTACTACGAGGAAGCGGGATTTGAGTTGTCGGATCATTTGCGCTGATCCGGAGGATCAATGTTTGCATCGAATGCAGTGAAGGCGGACACGGAGGCCGCCGTTCAGGACGACTTGCGTCCGCACTGGATATGGATTGCCCTTGGCGCTAGCACGCTGGTTTTTCACCTGGGATTGATTTTTTACGGCCTGACCCCGGCGTTGGTCAGTCGTCCCATTCACATGGCCTTGGCCTTGCCCTGGATTCTGGTGTATGCCGCCAAAACACCCTGGCAGCGTTATAGCGGCCTGCTGCTGACCGGGCTGGGCATTTTGGCCTGTGCGTATATCGCCTGGAATGAACGGGCCTTATCTGATCAGTACGGCTTTGTTGATACCCATCTGCAAATGCTGATCGGTGTGTTCCTGATTTTTCTTGCACTGGAGGCTGCACGCCGTGCCATCGGCTGGCCTCTGCCTTTGGTGGCTTTGGGTGCGCTGGCCTACGCAGTGTTTGGTCAGCATATCCCCGGTGAGTTTGGTCATCCCGGTTTGCCGATGCAGAGTTTTGTCGGCACCCTGACCCTGGCTGAAGGGGGCTTGTGGGGTTCACTCACCGGCGTGAGTGTGGGTGTGGTGGCGGTGTTTGTGATCTTTGGTGCGGTGCTCAATGCCGGTGAAGCGGGCAAGGGGTTTATGAACCTGGCCAGTGCGGTCGCCGGACGCTTGACCGGTGGTGCGGCCAAGGTGTCAGTGGTTTCATCTGCCTTTATGGGCTCCATTTCCGGCTCGGCCTCGGCCAATGTGGCCAGCACTGGAGCGATCACGATTCCCAGCATGGTGCGCCTGGGTTACCCGCGCACGCTCGCGGGATCGGTCGAAGCCGTGGCTTCATCCGGGGGGCAGATCATGCCACCCTTGATGGGGGCGGGTGCGTTTGTGATGGTGGAGCTGACCGGCACCCCCTACACCCAGATCATGGCGGCGGCGCTGATTCCGGCACTGCTCTACTTTGCTACGGTGTGGATGGGGATCAATGCCTATGCAACCCGCCATGACTTGCGGCCTATGCCTGCGAGTGAACAGCCCAGTGCGCGGGATGTCTGGATCACCTCGATCTTCTTTGCCCTGCCTTTTGGGTTGCTGCTGGAGCGTATTTTTGTCGGTGGTTATACCCCGCAGTATGCCGCCAGCCTGGCGATCCTGGTTGGCTTTGTGCTGCTATTGATTGATGTGCGGCTCAAGTTCAGTGCGGCTGATTTCTGGCGACGCATGATTGATACGCTGATCACCACCGGGCGTCAGGTTTCAGTGATCGCCGCGATCATCATTTGTGCTTCACTGGTGATCGGTGTGCTCTCGCTGACCGGGCTGGGGGTCAAGATCACCTCGGCCATCCTGTCGTTATCCAATGATATGCTTTGGCCTGCTTTATTGCTGACTGCCCTGGCTTGCCTGGTGTTGGGCATGGAAGTGCCGACCACTGCGGCTTATGTGATTTGTGTGTCGGTGGCCGGGCCTGCGCTCACCGCGCTGGGGTTAGAGCCTTTGCTGGCCCATCTGTTTGTGTTCTGGTTTGCCCTGTTATCCACCATCACCCCCCCGGTGTGCGGCTGTGTGTTCATTGCGGCTGGCATGGTGGAGGAAAACTGGTTGAAGGTGGCGGTCAAGGCCATGGCGCTGGGCATCGGTTTGTACATTATTCCGATGGCAATGGTTGCCAATCCTGAGATCATCGCTTTGGCCTCCAACCCCTGGGGAGCGGTGCTAGGCGGAGTCAAACTGGGCATAGGTTTGGGCGCGATTTCCTTTGGCGTGATCGCTCGCAAAGCGGCCTGGCTGCGTGTGCTGCTGGTTCTGGTTGGTGCAGCAATTATTTTTCTGCTCTAGCTTTGTTCTGATCGTGCGATCAGTGCCCATACATCCACTGGTGCGCCCAACGGGCGCACCTCTCTCAGCACTTCGGCATGGCGAGAGAGCAGATGACTGAAAACGATGCCCGCCTCTATCTGGCCCTGCACCAGAGCTTCTCCCACCTGAGCCACCCCCGGCCATTGATCGTTGACCTGAGCATAGGCCGATAAATCGGCGTAAAAACGGGTTGCGGGCATCACGTCCACCTGGCGGCGCGTGCAGTCTTGGCGCTCACACAGGCTGAGCGGCTGGCTGGCCGCGACAAAAGCCTCAATCGGCGTTAACAGCCGCTGATACTGACCGACCAGGCGCGCGTAGTCCGGGTGGGCCGTACAAATTAACAGGTGTTCAGCCTGCTGTGCCAGCAAAGCCGCAAACCCCTGATCAAAGTCGGATACCAGCAGGGGTTCGGCCTGGGGCTTGTGCTGTTGTAGCACCCAGGCATGATTGCTTTGGGAGGGCCCCAGGGTGATCACACGCATGAGGATGACTCCGCTTTCGGGTGGGGCAGTTGCAGCGCCAGGCTCAGGCCGGAGGGTGAGTGACCATCAAGCGACAACTTGCCACCCAGGCGCTCAACAATGCTGGCGACCAGACTGAGGCCCAGGCCATGTCCTGGTATTTGCTGATTCAGGCGCACAAAGGGCTGGAGGACTGCCTGACGTTTGTCGGTCGGGATGCCGGGGCCGGTGTCAGTCAGCTGGATTTTCAGACACTGATCATCCTGCCAGATCTGCAACACAATTTGGCCGTCGGGTGGTGTGTATTTGTAGGCATTGCCGATCAGATTGCTGAACAGGCTTTGCAGCAAAAAGGGGTGAATGTCACTGGTCTGGATGGGGGTGTGCCAGTGGAGTTGCCAGTGTCGCCCAGGATAGAGCGCATCCAGCGGCAGACGAAGCTGTTCGATCAGGGGAGGTAAAACCACCGGATGGTCACTGACCAGGGGCGCATTGTGTAGTCGTGAGCGCTCTAAAAGCTGGTCGATCAAATGATCCAGTTGATCCGTGTTGTCATTGATCTGTTGTGCCAGGGGCTGGCAGCTGGGATGCCCTTGCTGCTCTAACAATCCGGTGGCCAGGCGCAGACGCGCCAAGGGAGTGCGCAGCTGGTGAGAAATATCACGCAGCAGCTCATCGCGTGCGGTCAGGGTGTCACCCAGGTGTTGGGCCATTTGATCCAGTGCTCTGGCCAGCTCACCCAGTTCATCGGGGCGCTGGGAAATATGGGCCTGGGTTCGCTGGCTCAGGTTGTCCTCATGTTGCAGTGCTTGCGCAAAGGCTTTGAGCTGCAAAACCGGGCGGGTGACCCAAAGGCTGACCAGGCCGGCAACCAGCGCAGCAGACAAGAGGATGATGAGCATCTGCAAGGAGACAAAAAAACGCAGTAGTCGCGGCAGATAGTCCGGGGGGCGGCTGGCCGGGTAGGTCAGGCGGTAAACCCGACCACTGGCGGAGCGAATATCCAGTTGCTGAGAAAGACGCTGATCGGTATCAAAGCGCAGCTCACCGATCAGTTCGCCGGTTTGTTGATCATGCAGGGTGAAAGGCATCAGGCGTCCTCGGTTCTGACCACCCCGGCGCAGGGGTTCACCAGACTCATGGCGCTCAATCAGCATTTGCGCTTGCATTTCAGCGCGCTGCTGATTGAGTTCTTGCCAGTGTTGGCGCTCATGATGCCAAAGCAGGATGGAGACCAGGCCGCCCATCAGCAGGCTGCAAATCAGCCAGGTGGCTAAGAAAACGCGCAGGCTGAGGCGATTGAAGCGCGTCCAACTCATGGGGTGCTCACAAATAAATATCCCTGCCCGCGCAGGGTTTTGATCAGATCACCAGCCTGAGGCCGCAGGCTGGAGAGCTTTTGCCGAACCCGGCTGACATGCACGTCTATCGCGCGGTCATAGGCGGTGAGTGGACGGTGCAAGACCTTTTGTGTGAGCAGGTCTCTGGAAACGGCCTGTCCGGCCTGTTGCATCAGATAGTAAAGCACATAGAACTCAGCGCTGGTGAGGTTCAACGCTTGATCATCCAGGCGAGCGCTATGGCTGCTGGGGTCCAGCAAAATGCCTTGGCTTTGCAGGGCCTGGGCGGTGTTTTCAGGCTGGCGTACCCGGCGTAACAGTGCACGTATCCGGGCCAGCAGTTCACGCGGGTTGCAGGGTTTGGGCAGATAATCGTCGGCCCCCATTTCCAGACCCAGGATACGGTCAATGTCATCACCGCGAGCGGTCAGCATGATCACCGGCAAGGTACTGCGAGGCCGCAAGCTTTGCAGCCACTCTAAGCCGCTGCGGCCAGGCAGGCCAATATCCAGCAGCAACAGATCGGGTTTCAGCCCCTGGTTCAGCTGCTGTTCGGCCGCTTCCGCACTGGCGGCCAGAGTGATTTCATAACCCTCGTAGGCCAGATACTGCTGCAACAGCTGGCTGAGTTCGGGATCGTCATCGACCAATAACAGGTGGGCTTCGGACATGGTTCTCCTCCTTTACACCCAATGAATTCTACCCCGAACAGCCAAGGAATGAGGCGACTTTACTCAACTTTACCTCGGCGCAACCCAACTTGTCAGAGGCTTGATCAATACTGAGACCTAACAGAAAAGCAACACGCTTTTTTGCATGAGTCCTAATCAATGTAAGGAGTGGAATGATGAAAACCAAAAGATCGGCATTGGCCGCAGGTGTGATGGCTGTCGTGTTGAGTGTCAGTACCTTGAGCGTACAAGCGGCCAGCAGCGAAATAAACAGAGGTTTGATGGAGCTGGAACTCAGTCAGGCGCAGCAGGCGCAGGTTCAGGCCATGATGGAGCGCAAACAGGCCGAGCGTGCTGAGCGCCAAGCCAGTATGCGCCAGGCAAGCCAGGCTGGACTGCGCCAGGAGCTGAGCCAAATTCTGACCCCAGAGCAAATGGAGGCCTGGGAGGCTCAGCAAGCCGCCCGTGAAGCTCAGCGTGAAGCGAGAGAAAGTCAGCGCCAGGCAAGGGAAAATCAAAGGTCTGGTGGTCGAGACCGAGCTGCGCCAGCACAGGATCGGCGCGGCGCAGCAGGCCAGCGGCAACAGCGTGAACGCTGAGACGGATTATTGGGGCAGGCGGGTAATATGCAGCAGGTTGGTACTGCCCACCTTGCCAAAAGGAATGCCCGCGATGATGACCACCTTGTCACCGGGCTGGGCCAGGCCTTGGCCTGCTGCAGCCTGAGTGGCACTGGCGATCATCTCATCCACCTGTTGGGGGTGGGCCGAGCAGCAGGGCTCAACCCCCCAGACCAGGCTGAGTCGCCGGGCAATGCCGATATCCGGTGTCAGGCCGATCAGCGGAAACGCGGGCCGCTCTCTGGCCGCACGCAGTACACTGAAGCCCGACATACTGAAAGCCACTCCGGCCACGGCATCGCTGTTGGCCGCAACATCTCGCATGGCGCTGCAGATGGCATCTGGAGTAGTGTGCAAACCGCTGGACTCAGGCTGCCAGCGGTCTTGTCCGGCGCAGTCGTCCTCCACCGCACGAATGATGCTCGACATGATGCTGACGGCTTCAAGTGGGTATTGCCCAGCAGCGGATTCAGCCGACAACATCACCGCATCCACCCCATCATAAATCGCGGTTGCCACATCCGAGGCTTCGGCGCGGGTGGGCACGGGTGACTGAATCATGGATTCCAGCATCTGGGTGGCAACAACCACGGGTTTGCCGGCCTGGCGAGACTGAGTGACAATGCGTTTTTGCAGCACCGGAACCTGGGGTGCAGGCAATTCAACGCCCAGATCACCCCGTGCTACCATGATGCCGTCGGCGGCCTCAATGATGGCGTCGAGATGGTCAATGGCGGAGGGTTTCTCGAGCTTGGCCATGATCCAGGCCTGGTCTTGAATCAGGGCTTTGGCTTCCAGGACATCTTCGGGACGCTGCACAAAGGATAAGGCGACCCAGTCCACTCCCAGTTGCAGGCCATATGCCAGATCCTGGCGGTCCTTTTCGGTCAGGGCAGAAATCGGCAGCAGCACCCCAGGCACATTCACGCCTTTGCGGTCGGAGAGTTTGCCACCGACTTCGACCTGAGTGATCGCAAAGTCCTCGCCACATTCAAGCACTCGCAGCCTCAGTTTGCCGTCATCCAGCAGCAGGTCGGTTTGCGGCTTGAGCGCGGCAAAAATCTCTGGATGAGGCAGGCAGACACGCTGCTCATCACCTGGCTGAGGGTCCTGATCGAGGCGAAAAGTGGCGCCTTCTTTCAGCGTGATCGAACCCTGAGCAAAAGTACTGACCCGGAGTTTGGGGCCTTGTAAGTCCATCAAAATGCCCAGGGGTCGGCCCAGTTTTTTTTCCACACGGCGAATGCGTGCGTAACGCTCCGCATGATCTGCATGCGTGCCATGGCTAAAGTTGAGCCGAAAAACCCTGGCACCGGCCAGGGCCAGCGCTTCAATTTGAGCTTCGGTATCAGAAGCAGGGCCAAGGGTTGCAAGAATACGAGTACGATTGTGATCGGTCATTTTTGTTTTTATCCGAGTTAAAGGTTAAAAGAGTTCAACTTCACCCGTTTCAATTGTGACGGGGTTGAGTGCGCCCTGCTCAATGAGCTGCTCGTAAACACACACCTTATTTTTGCCATTACGTTTAGCGAAATAAAGTGCTTGGTCGGCTCTGTCCAGCAGGGTAGGTACCGGGTAATCAGGGCGAATTCGAGTCAAACCAATGCTGATAGTGACCTCGCCAACCTGGGGAAAAGGATAAGTGGCAATTTTTTCGCGGAGCCGTTCAAAAGCTTGAATGGCACCCTCTTTTTGCGCGGGCTGGGTCACCACAACAAACTCTTCACCACCAAAACGGTAGAGCAGGTCTTCTTGGCGAAAAGCTTCGCGCATGATTCTGGCTAATAAAATTAGCACTTCGTCGCCATACAAATGACCGAAGCGATCATTGATTCGCTTGAAATTGTCGATATCAAGCACCGCAATCCAACTATTGACCTTGTTGGCTACCTGGCGGCGATCCTGGGTGCTGATCAGTCGCTTTTTGCTTCGGCGCTCTTGATGAACCGGGGGTTGGTCACTGTTCTGAATCAGATGCAAAATAGCTTCATCAAAGGTCTTGCGGTTAAGCAGGCCCGTCAGCTGGTCTTGTTGCGCGTCAGTCACCAGGGCGCAAAAGTTACGATAAATTTGTAAGAAGCCTTTGACTAAAAGCTGCTCTGGCGGGGTGAGCTGTCGAGCTGACGTGAAGGCCAGGCAGAGATTGTGTGTTTTTAAGTCAACTAGAGGAAAAAGTGACAGGTAAGTCTTCTTAGAGTCTGGGAGTTCAAAAGATTGAGGGGCTGAGTCAGATTTACCACTCGCCCAGCTTAAGTCCAGCCAGTCAGGCGCGTCTTCGGGTGCAAGGGTCAGCAATTCCTGTGTGTTATCGCTGAGGCGAACAAGGCAGCGGATAGTGCTATCTTGTTCGAGTTTGATCATCAGTGCATTATCAATCGGCAGGGTTTCATGCAGGGTTTTGAGCAGACTAAGCTCTAAGCGCTGAATGTCTCTGAGTGAGGTGATATGCGCAAGCTGCTCGAATAATTGGATGCTGAGATTCATCGTCCGCTAGCCAGATGGTTAAGCCACTATTCTGGTGTTGAAGTTACATTATCTATGGACGACTATCAATGCGGTGTATGCGCACATCAGGTAAAAAAAGACCCCAGCTATCGGATGAAATAATGGTCTGAGGAGACTAAAAAACGCGCATTTCACGGATAGCTGGAGCCTATCCGTATTATAGGTTTTAGTAATTCTTGATTGCAAGCCTCTTTTCATCAAGAATGTGTTCATCCATCCTCTCAGTCGGGTGATTCATAATGCTGCTTTACTTGCATGGTTTTAATTCCAGTGGCCTAGCACACAAGGCATCTTTGTTAAGGCGTTATTGTCAGCAGCAGGGGGTCGCTTTTATGGCGCCTTCTTTGCCAGTACAGCCAGTTTTGGCCTTGTCCAGTTTAGAAGAGCTGATCGAGCAGTCTTTGG
Source organism: Marinospirillum sp. (assembly GCA_007116865.1). GTDB lineage: Bacteria > Pseudomonadota > Gammaproteobacteria > Pseudomonadales > Halomonadaceae > Marinospirillum. The sequence goes on from SKHR01000231.1 coordinate 12,701, forward strand.
CTTTATCCTTACCGGTTCGGCTGGTTGGTTCCTCCCTGGGAGGCTTTTATGCGATCTATCTTGCCGAGCGCTATGACTTGTCGGCGGTGCTGATCAATCCGGCCATTCATCCCTGTATGACGTTGGAGCAAGGCGTTGGTCAGGTGTCCCATTATCATGATCAGATGAGGTATGAGTGGCGTGCGGATCATGTCCAGAGTTTAAAAAACTATGCAGTGGGGGTTCCAACTCCTCATCGTTACTGGCTGATGTTACAAACGGGTGATGAATTACTGGACTATCAAGAAGCCCTGGCTTATCTGCCGGGTGCGCGAGTGCTGCTGGAAGAGGGCGGCGACCATGGTTTTAAAGGTTTTGAACGCCACCTGGCTGAAGTGCTCAGTTTTCAGCCATTTTAAGCAGGGTCAGCCACTGATCTTCCGGTTGAGGGGGGTAGTAAAAATACCCTTGCACTTTGAGTGCCCCCAGAGGGCGTAATAACTCAACCTGTTCCTGAGTCTCTACTCCTTCCATGACGACTTCCAAATTCAGGTTGCGGGCCAGATTGACGACCGATTCCAGCAGGCGTAACGAGCGCTCATTATGGGCAATCTGCTGCACAAACCCCTGGTCAATCTTGAGCTCATTCAAAGGCAGGCTGTTCAGGTAGGCCAAGGAAGAATAGCCGGTGCCAAAGTCATCCAGCGAGATACTGAATCCACGATGTTGCAGGCTGGATAGCAGGCGAAGTGCACTGTCACCATTGCGAATCATCGCCGTTTCGGTAATCTCCAACTGCAGTCGCTGAGGTTGCAGCTGGTAGGCTTTTACCAGCTCGGTCAGCCAATCGGCAAAATCCTCTTGATCCAACTGGTAGGCTGACAGGTTAACGGCGATCTGTGGCGGATTCAGGCCAAGCTGCAGCCAGTGATGGATTTGCGAGCAGACACGGCGTAGTACCCAGCGATCCAAACGGACGGAAAGACTGCTTTGCTCTGCAATGGGGATGAACTCGCCAGGTGAAATCATCCCTATTTCCGGGTGCTGCCAGCGAAGCAGTGCTTCGGCACCACATAGGGACTGGGTGTGCAGACAAATCTTCGGCTGGTAGTAGAGTGACAGTTGAGCGGTGTCTGAATCGCCAACAAGGCCAGTCAGCGCATGTTCGATGATCAGGGCGCGCTGTTGTTCTGTGTGTTGGGAGTGATCAAAGAAGTGGAAGCACTGGCGGCCCTGGCGTTTGGCGGCCTGGTGGGCATGTTCGGCCGCCTGAAGCAGATCGTTTCTGTCCAGGGCGTCTTGAGGAAACAGTGCAATGCCGATGCTGGGGCGCATCAGCAAGGACTTATCCTGTAGTGTGATGCCTCGGCTTAATGACTTGAGCAGCTTTTTAGCCAGTCTGGCAATACTGACTTCGTCGTTGGGGTGACGACAGATGATTGCAAAAGTATCGCCCTGCAGCCTGACGAGCGTATTCTGGTCACTGACCAGCAGATGCAGGCGTTCTGCTTGAATCTGAATGATTTCGTCACCCACGTTCATACCAAAATGATCATTGATCGGCCGTAGACGGCCGACATCCAGAATCATCAGCCCAAAGGTTCGCTGGGTGCGTTTACTGTAGTTGAATGTTTGTTCCAGCTGGCTCATGAGCAGCTGGCGGTTGCCCAGGCGAGTCAGCGGGTCATGAAAAGCCAAAAACTCAATTTCCGCTTCACGCGCACGCAACTCACTGAGGTCATGAGAAATAGCGACATAGTGGGTGGTTTCATTGCGATCATTTTTGAGTGCATTGACTGATAACCACTGGAGGTAAATCTCCCCGGTTTTACGGCGATTCCAGACTTCACCAGACCAGTGTCCCTTGTGTTCAATTTGCTGCCACATGGCCTGATAAAAACTGCCAGGGTGACGGCC
>SKHR01000009.1 GCA_007116865.1 Marinospirillum sp.
GCAATATCGCACAGATGATCAAAAACCTGGATCAAACCGCCCTGGATCGCTGTGTGAGCCTGTTGACTCAAGCACCCAGGGTTCGCGTCTATGGCCTGCGTCAGGCTTATACCATGGCCAACCTGTTCACCTATGCACTGGGTCTGTTGCGCCCGGATGTGAGCCTTTTGGGTAACCCGCATCATGGTATCGCGCATGGTTTGACGGAGCTGGATGAAGCCGATGTGCTGGTGGTGATCGGGGCGGCACCCTATACCCGTGGCACGGTGGCAGCGGCGCGCATCGCGGCCAATCATGGGTTGCAGGTGATCGCGATCACCGATTCTCATGGTTCTCCTTTGGCCGCAGAAGCGGGCTTGACCTTTGTCGCGCCTGTGAGTGGTACCTGGTACAGCAACTCGATGGCATCTTTTTTGGTTTTTATTGAAGGCTTGATGGCGATGCTGGCTGGACGTTTGGGGCGTAAAGGCCTGGAGCGTCTGCGGCGTCATGAGCACTTGATTGACGAGGTCAACCATGAGCTGTGAAACACTCGAAGAAATCCCGCTGCTGGTAGAGCAGCAGGAATCAGTGTTGTGGCTGAAAATCAACCGTCCGCATCGTCTGAATGCGGTCAGCCAGGCCTTGTATGACCAGTTGTGTGGCGCCTTGGATCAGGCAGAAAAGAACGCTGATATTCGTTGTGTGGTCTTGACAGGTGTTGGGCGAGCTTTTTGTGTGGGTGCCGATATGAAGGCGCACGCCGCGGGTCGGACTGCATTTGAGCGGCGCGAGTATCTGCGTGGTGAGCAAGCAGTCTGTCAGCGCCTGTTTGACCTGCCTAAACCCGTGGTCGCCGCGGTGAATGGTTATGCCTTGGGCGCGGGGGCTGAAATGGCGCTGGCAGCCGACTTCATGCTGATGCAGGCAGAGGCTCAATGGGGCTTGCCGGAAATCAGCATTGGTGCCTTCATCGGTGGCGGTGTGTCCTGGCTGTTACCGGCACGGGTGGGTTTGGCCCGAGCCAAAGCGCTGGTGATGTTGGGGGAGCGAATTTCGGCGCCCCAGGCGGTTGAGTTGGGGTTAGCGCAGCGCTGTATTGCGGCCAGTTCTGCAGAAGCGTTTGCTGCTGAGGTTCAGGCGTTTGCCCTGCAGTTGGCGAGTAAAGCGCCCTTATCCATGGCTCTGGCCAAGCAGCATTTGAATCGTGCCGGGCAGCGGCATTTTGAGGATGCACTGGTGGCCGAGCTGGAAGGCATGATGTTTTGTAGCAGTACCCGTGACTGGCAGGAAGGCGTTGATGCCTTCAGTCAGAAGCGGGCGCCACGTTTTAGCGGTTGTTGAGGAAAGACCAATGAATTCAGTGTCTCAGACTTTGCCGGCAGTTCACCTGTTGACCAGCCTCTATCCTAGCGGTTTGCTGGTGGTGGGCGCTTCCAGTGATCCGACCAAACGAGGATATCAGGCGATTCGAGCGCTGCTGCGTGACGGCTTTGCCGGTGCCATTTATCCGGTCAATCCGAAACTGACGACCTTGCAGGGCTTGACCTGTTATGCCTCGATCAGCGAGGTTCCCGTCAGTGCTGAGCTGGCACTGATTTGTACGCCAGCGGCCAGCCTGCCTCAAGTGATACGCGAGTGTGCCGGTCACGGGGTGAAAACCGCAGTTGTGTTGGCCGGTGGTTTTGCCGAAGCCGGTACCGAAGGGGCGGCACTTCAGGCGGAGTGTGTGGCTTTGGCGCAGGCTTTAGGGCTGCGTTTGATTGGTCCGAACACCTCGGGGGTGTTCAACACCCATGCGGGCATGAACCTGGTGGGTTTCAGTGATTTAAAACCTGGCCCGATCGGTATCTTGTCACAATCCGGTAACATGGCACTGTCTTTGGTCACCGAAGGCAGCCTGCAGCTGCATTCAGGATTCAGCACCTATATCGGGGTGGGCAACGCAGCCGATCTGGCTTTTCAGGATTATTTATCCTATTTCGAGCTGGATCAGGGCACTGATGTGTGTGTGGCATACATTGAAGGCCTGAGTGATGGGCAGGCATTTTTACAAGCGGCTCGTCAGCTGACAGCCAGCAAACCCCTGGTGGTGTACAAGTCGGGCAAATCCGAGTCCGGCCAGCAGGCCGCCAAATCACATACCGGCGCTTTAGCGGGCAGTTATTTGGTGGCAAAGGGCGTCATGCGCCAGGCCGGTGTGGTGCTGGTGGACCAGCCGGATCACCTGCTACCCGTTGCCGAGGCCCTGGCCACTCAACCTCTGCCCAAGGGGCGGCGGATCGCATTGTTGGCTGATGGTGGTGGTCACGCCACGATTGCCGCCGATATGCTGGATGCCTTAGGCCTGCCACTGGCTTCATTGAGTGAAGCTACCCAGGCCGGTCTGCGTGCCTGTTTGCCGGCCAGTGCAGCGGTGACGAATCCGGTTGACGTGGCTGGAGGAACGGACAGTCATCCGCCGGTTTTTGCTCAGTGCCTGGAACTCTTGTTGCGTGATCCCGGGGTGGATCAGGTGCTGGTGGTGGGGTTGTTTGGCGGTTATGCCTTGCGCTTTGATCCCAGTCTTGCCGAGGCCGAGCAACAAACCGCGCAGGCTTTTGCCGATCTTGGACGCCAGTATGCCAAACCCGTGTTGGTGCACAGCCTCTATGCCTTACACAAACCTGAGCCCTTGAAACATCTGGTCAAAGAAAAAATCCCCGTTTATGCCAGTGTTGAAGTGGCCTGTGTGGCCTTGAAAGCCCTGGCGGACTATGCCGCCTATCGGCAGCGCAGTCTTACTGATGATCGTTTGACTGGCTGGGGGGCATCCAGCTTGCGTGCAGAGACGCTATTGCGTCAGGTGGCCAGTGATGGGCGTTGTCATTTGCTGGAGCCGGAGGCCAAACAGCTGCTCAACGCCTTTGAAGTGCCTTTGCCCAGCGAGCAGTGGGTGGCGCGTTTTGAGGATCTGGCACAACTGGATGCCGTCTGGTTGAATCAGCCCCTGGCGGTGAAGCTGGTGTCTGCCGATATCCTGCATAAATCCGATGCCGGTGGAGTGCGCCTGGGTGTGCAGGGGCTGGCGGGTTTGCAGCAGGCCTGGCAGACGATCTATGCCAGTGCTCAACAGCATTCCCCTGAAGCGCGCCTTCAAGGCTGTTTGTTGTCTGCGATGGCACCGGCTCAAGGCACGGAAATCATCCTGGGAATCACGCAGGATGACCAATATGGGCCGTTGATGATGTTTGGCCTGGGAGGCATTTTTGTTGAAGTGCTCAAGGATGTGGTGTTTCGCGCCTTGCCGCTGACCCGTGCAGATGCCTGGGATATGCTGACGGGCATTCAATCGCGTCAAGTGCTGGAGGGGGTTCGTGGGCAGCCGCCCGTAGATAAAGAGGCACTGGTTGAGCTGATGCTGAAAATTTCTGCACTGGCGATGGCACAACCGCAAATTGCTGAGCTGGATTTAAACCCGGTGCGTTGTTATCGCCAGGGTTACAGTGTATTGGATGCACGCATTTTGTTGCGAGCTCCATTGGCACCGGTCACGGCAATTGAATCGCAGGATGCCGTGCCAGCGTCGAATTGGGTGCATTGATACCAAAGGATATTTTGGCTGGCTGGATGCGAAGTTTGTGTCCGGGCAAGAATAGTGGCTAAAATGTCCGTTCATTCATTAGTGACAGGATTTTTTATGCAAGTTGCAGCCAATAAGGTCATCGCCATCCACTACACGCTGACAGACAACGATGGGCAGGTGCTGGATTCTTCCCAAGGGGGCGGTCCCCTTCATTACCTGCATGGACACAACAACATCATTGCCGGTCTGGAGCGTCAGCTGGAAGGCCTGAGTGTAGGCGATGCTTTTGAGGTGGTCGTTCAGCCAGCAGAAGGTTACGGTGAGCGCAACGACCAACTGATTCAGGAAGTCCCACGCGAAGCTTTTCAGGGTGTGGATGCGATTGAGCCAGGCATGCAGTTCCAAACCCAAAGCCCGCAAGGCCCCATGGTCGTTACCGTGACCCAGGTGGGTGATGAGCAGGTCACCATTGATGCCAATCACCCGCTGGCCGGTGTGGAACTGAACTTTAAAGGCAATGTTGAGTCAGTGCGTGATGCGCGTGAAGAAGAAATTGAGCATGGTCATGCGCATGAAGGTGA
>SKHR01000245.1 GCA_007116865.1 Marinospirillum sp.
ACAATCAACAGCTGCCAAATGCTAATCCCACCAAAGCCCATGTTCTTCTCCTGCTTTATGATTCGTTGTTCGATTGAGCTTCGCTTAACGCGAACGCTGTGCTTTTTCTTCCAGACCGGACAGCCCCATACGTCGGGCTAACTCATCCAGCACCTGGCGGTGCGACAAACCCAGGTGCGACAACATGACCAGCGAATGAAACCAGAGATCCGCGGTTTCTGCAATCAGCGATTCGTGGCTGCCGCCTGTTTCTGTGTCCTTGGCGGCTAACACCACCTCGGTGGCTTCCTCGCCAACCTTCTCCAAAATTTTGTTGAGCCCCTTGGCATGAAGTTGTGCCACATAGGAACTGGCCGGATCGGCCTGGCGGCGCCGCTGCAACAGGGTTTCGAGTTCGTCTAATATATCACGCATTGTGTCACTTCCTGCCATTGTCTTAAGCCAAATCCGGGTCAACGCCGTAATAAAAGCAGTAAACCAGCACCCAGCAGAATCCAGGTCACCCCTTCATGATTGAACCAGTGCAGCAGACTTTCACCCGCACCACTGAGCAGGGCGGCAAGGATCAATAACAGACCGACCCAACGCTGGCCGCTGCGCTGGCGATCACGCGCCAACTCCAGACGTAGTGCCTCTAACTGAGCCTGCTGACGTTGTTTACTCTGCTGCCAGTCCGCCAACTGTCCCAGGGCCTGATGGGCCAATTGTGGAAGCTCAGGCACCTGCTCCAACCAGTCGGGCAGTTTTTCGCGGGTTTTTTTCCAAATACCGCGCGGCCCAACGCGCTGTTTCATCCAGTTTTCCAAAAACGGCTTGGCGGTTGTCCAAAGATCCAGATCTGGATACAGCTGACGCCCCAGCCCTTCGATATTGAGCAGGGTTTTTTGCAGCAGCACCAGTTGAGGCTGAACTTCCATATTAAAACGCCGGGCGGTTTGGAACAGCCCCAGCAGCACCTGACCAAAGGAAATATCCTTGAGCGGCTTTTCAAAAATCGGCTCACACACAGCCCGAATGGCCGCCGCAAACTCATTGGCACGCGTGCCTTCACCGACCCAGCCAGATTCGATGTGCAGACGTGCCACTTCGTAATAATCCTGCTTGAAAAAAGCCAGCAGGTTACGCGCCAGATAGTTCTGATCTTCAATACTCAAAGAGCCAATGATGCCGCAGTCTATACCGATATAACGCGGATTTTCCGGCTGCGATACATCCACAAATATATTGCCTGGGTGCATGTCTGCGTGAAAAAAGTTATCGCGAAACACCTGAGTAAAAAAGAGTTCAACTCCGCGCTCTGCAAGCTTTTTCATATTGACGCCGGCCGCTTTGATTTGTTCGACTTCAGCGACGGGCACCCCGTAGATTCGCTCTTGCACCATCAGATTACGGCGAGTGTAGGGCCAGTAAACAACCGGCACGTATAAAAGCGCTGAGTTTAAAAAATTGCGCTTCAGTTGAGAGGTGTTGGCTGCCTCTTTTTGCAGGTCCAGCTCATCCATCAGAGTGATTTCATAGTCGGCAACCACCTCAACCGGATGCAAGCGCCGAGCATCGGGAACAACTTTCAACATCAAGCGTGCGAGCATATACATCAACTGTACGTCTCGAAGAATCACCCGCTCGATACCTGGCCGAATGACTTTAATCACGACTTCTTCGCCACTGTGCAAGCGTGCAGCATGCACCTGTGCCACCGACGCTGAAGCCAGAGCTTGGCTTTCAAATGTGGCAAAGGCTTCATTAATTGGCTGACGTAGCGCCTTTTCTATGACCCGCTGAGCCTGATCAGCAGGAAAAGGTGGCACTTGATCCTGAAGCTTTTTTAGTTCATCTGCCACATCGGGCGGTAAAAGATCACGCCGAGTTGAAAGCATCTGACCAAATTTAACAAAAATGGGGCCGAGCTCTTCAAGTGTGAGACGCAACCGTTCACCTCGACTACGCTCACCCACCGGGAATAAACGCAAGGGACTCAGCTTTAAAGCAAAACCCAGCCAGCCGGGCAAACGCTCCAGCGGGATCAGGGTGTCCAATCGATAACGGGTGACGATCCAAGCAATTCGCAAGGCGCGATACAGGCGTCTCATGCATTATTCCCCAAGTCTGTTTTCGCTTCCAAACGCCGAATTCGCGCCTCCACTCGATCCACCTCAGTACGCAGTGCTTCCTGCTGATCCTGTAACGCCTGCCAGGCACTCACACTCGGCAGCCAGGCGGCTTCTTCTGTGACATATTCCTGAGTCTCTTGCAGCAGGTTGCGACCCAGTTGTTGCAACCAGCTCAGTCCTTGCCCCAGCTGCGACACCACCCCTGAGGCCAGCGGATGTGAAACCGCCAAGCCACCAATAGCCGCAGCCAACTGCCCTTCACCGGCCGTCAACAGTCCTTGCACGGCTTCCCAAAGCTGGGTGTCACCGCCCAGCTGGATTTGCGGATGCGCCCTTAAACGCTGGATCTGCGGATCTTTCAGCCAGTCCAGATAGGCACTCAAGGGGGCTTCAATCCAGGCCGCCACCGGGACCTCGGTTTGACGTGATAACAGCACACCGCCTTCATCAAAGTGGGCATAAAGCGACCATTGCCGCCCGGCCAAGTGGATGGCTAGACACTGACCCTGCAAGCGCGCAAGATCGGCAGCCGCCACTGGTGAGCGACACAACTGCTTCAGCAACGGGTTGATCAGCGCTTCCAGTGCAGCGGGAAGGATCAAAGGATAGGGCATGAGGCAGGATTTCCTCGCTCAGTGTTTAAAACCGCGATGCAAGGCAACCACACCCGAGGTCATATTATGATAAGTCACCTCGTGCAGACCCGCCGCTTCCATCATGGATTTGAGGGTTTCCTGATCGGGATGCATGCGAATCGACTCAGCCAAATAACGGTAGGAGTCGCTGTCACCGGCAATCAAGCGCCCCATCAGCGGCAAGGCAGTGAACGAGTAGGCATCATACATGCGACTCATCAAAGGGTTGGTGGGTTTAGAAAACTCCAGAACCAGCAGGCGACCACCGGGTTTTAAAATCCGTGTCATATCACGCAGGGCTTTGTCCTTATCCGTGACATTACGCAGACCAAACGCGATGGTCACCAGATCAAAATGATGATCCGGGAAAGGCAGGGATTCGGCATTGGCCTGAACAAAACGTATGTTGCCCGCTGCGCCGGTATCCAGAAGTTTATCGCGGCCAACCTTGAGCATTGAGGCGTTGATGTCTGCTAACACCACCTGCCCGGTATCGCCGACCAGACGCGAAAAAGCCCGAGTCAGATCACCCGTCCCTCCGGCAATATCCAGCACCTGATGACCGGGGCGCACCCCAGACAACTCAATCGCAAACTTTTTCCATAAGCGATGAACCCCCATGGACATCAGGTCGTTCATCAAATCATATTTGCTGGCAACCGAATCAAACACCCCGGCCACGCGCTTTTGTTTCTCCTCAAGCGGAACCTGTTGGTAGCCAAAATGAGTGGTATCCGGGTTTGATGCCGTTGTTTTTTCATCCGCTGCACGTTCAGTCATCACCGCATCCTGTTTTATTCGCTGGCTCTGGTGGCATCAACCGCCAGAGGAATGAATCGGGGTTCACGTCGCTCACCGGCAGCGGCCAAGCGATCGAGATAGTCTTGCCATAGTTGGGCCTGATGACAGCCGAGGTGATCCAGATAAGCCCAGGTAAAGAGACCTGAATCATGGCCATCATCAAAATAAAGCTTGAGCGCATAACGACCCACAGGTTCGATTTTCCAGATGCGCACATCTTTTTTTTCTACCTGCAACACCGGCTGTCCATGGCCTTGCACTTCGGCTGAAGGCGACATGACCCGCAGAAACTCGGCACTCAGGCAGTGGGTTTCGCCTGAGTCATAGTCCAGCTCCAGCTGCGCCTTGGCCTTGCTGTAACGCACCTGTTTGGGTTGTCGCTCACTCATTGGAAATGCCGCCTATCTTACAGGATATAACGCGACAGATCTTGATCCGCAGCCAGCTCTCCCAACTGCTGATCAACATAGGCGGCATCCACAACCAGCTTGCCACCCAGATGCTCGGCATCAAAACTGGCTTCTTCCAACAGGCGCTCGATCACCGTATGCAGGCGGCGCGCACCGATATTATCGGTGGTTTCATTGACCTGAAAAGCAATTTCCGCCAAGCGGTGAATGCCCTCATCAGTAAAGCTCAGATCGACGCCCTCGGTCGCCATCAGCGCGATCGCCTGACGTGTTAAAGAGGCATCAGGCTCAGTCAAAATTCGGCGAAAATCTTCCGGTGTGAGGGCTTTTAACTCCACTCGTATCGGCAGGCGGCCCTGCAGCTCGGGGATCAAGTCTGAAGGTTTGGCCAGATGAAACGCGCCCGAGGCGATGAACAAAATATGGTCGGTTTTGATCATGCCGTACTTGGTGGTCACGGTAGAGCCTTCAATCAGCGGCAGCAGATCACGTTGCACCCCTTCACGAGAGACATCGGCACTGCCTTGCTGCTCACCGCGTTTACACACCTTGTCCAGCTCATCCAAAAACACGATGCCATTTTGTTCGACCAGATCCACGGCTTCACGCTTGAGCTCATCATCATTGATCAGGCGGGCGGCCTCTTCATCCTGAATCAGGCGTAACGCATCCTTGATTTTTAGCTTGCGCTTTTTACGCCGCTCCTGGCTGAAATTGGAGAACAGACTTTGCAGCTGTTCTGTCATTTCTTCCATGCCGGGCGGGGCCATGATTTCTACCCCCACCTGGCTGGCAGCCACTTCAATATCAATTTCTTTGTCGTCCAACTGACCTTCACGCAGCTTTTTACGGAAGACCTGACGTGTTGAGGACTCCTCGGCAACTGCATTTCCCTGCTGATCCCGGGCCGGTGGCAATAAGGCATCCAGCACCCTTTCTTCAGCGGCATCTTCAGCACGGTGACGATTTTTCTTGATCGCTTCCTCGCGCAGCATTTTAACCGAAGACTCCACCAGATCACGGATGATGGTTTCCACATCCCGGCCAACATAACCTACTTCGGTAAACTTGGTCGCTTCCACCTTGATAAAAGGGGCGCGCGCCAGTTTGGCCAAACGCCGGGCGATTTCGGTTTTGCCCACCCCGGTGGGGCCGATCATCAGGATATTCTTCGGTGTCACTTCAGCACGTAATTCTGGATCCAGCTGCATACGACGCCAGCGGTTGCGTAACGCGATGGCGACTGCACGTTTGGCTTCGGCCTGACCGACGATGAAGCGATCCAGTTCACTAACGATTTCTCTGGGGGTCATGCTGCTCATCAATCCAGCCCCTCGATGGTTAAATGATGGTTGGTAAACACACAGACATCACCCGCCAGTTGCAGGCTTTTTTCAACGATCTCTCTGGGTGACAAGTCGGTATTTTCCAGCAGGGCGCGCGCCGCCGCGAGCGCGTAATTGCCACCAGAACCGATAGCCAGAACACCGTGCTCTGGCTCCACCACGTCACCGTTACCGGTAATGCACAGGGTGGCGGTTTGATCAGCGACCACCAGCATGGCTTCCAGGCGTCGCAGCGCACGATCGGTGCGCCACTCTTTGGCCATTTCGACCGCGGCTCGGACCAGTTGACCCTGGTGCTTTTCCAATTGGCCTTCAAAGCGCTCAAACAGGGTGAAGGCATCAGCCGTTCCGCCAGCAAAGCCGGCCAGAATCTGATCCTTGTACAGACGACGCACCTTGCGGGCGTTGCCCTTCATCACACTATTGCCCAGCGATACCTGGCCATCTCCGCCAAGCACCACTTGTTGGTCTCGGCGCACACACACGATCGTGGTCATCTGAAATCCTCTTGTCTCGTGGCTTCATGGTCTGGCTGCGGCTGTGGCTCGGGTTCGTCTCTGAGTCTCAGCAGCAAAAAATCAAAACCGGCCCGCGCCAAGTCATCCTGGGCACGCGCCAGCACACGGCGATCCTGATAGGGGCCAACCTGAACTCGGAACCAGGTGTCACCATTGGTGGATTCCACTTCGTTCATGCGGATATTTTCAAAGCCCATTTCCAGCAAACGTCGCTCCAGGCGTTGCGCATCACTGAGCAAACGAAAGGAAGCCACTTGCAACATGAATCGAGGTAAATTTTCAGCATCCCGTGGTGTTGACTGATAGGCCTCCACCTTGGGGGCAATCACTTCGCTTTCAGGCAACAGGGTATAAAAATCAAAGCGCGGCTGATGGGTTGGAGGGGCTGGTTCTGCGAGTGTTTCATTCACAGGTTCCGCCGTGGCTTCAATCACCGCCACGGCTTGCCCTTGAGGCGTTTTTTCTGCCTGCAACACCAGATGCAGCGATTGAGTAAGCCCACCACCCAGCACCAGACCAACCAGCAGCCAGCTCCAGCCTGGCAGGCGCCCCCAAAGATCCGGCTTGGGGGCTGGTTTTTTCGGCTCGGGCTTAGGCACCGCACCCCGCGGACGCACCGGCGGGGTTGTTTGATTGCGCTGCCTGCTTGCAAAATCCTGTGCCATTGTTTACCTCAGCAGGGTGTCATCACATGCTTTCCGGGGCGCTCACCCCAAGCAGGTCAAGCCCGTTGCTCAAAACCTGACGCGCTGCATCGGCCAAAGCAAGCCGTGCATGGCGCAAGGGAGCTTCCTCTACCAGGAAGGGGCAGGCGTTATACCAGGTGTGCACCCCAGCGGCCAGGTCACGCAGATATTGGGCCACCTGATGCGGCTCAAGTTCCCGTGCAGCCACCGCGACCACCTCAGGAAAACGAGTCAACAGGTTGAGCACGGTTTGTTCCTGTTCGGCTGTCAGCCGTGTCAGGTGTTGTTGAGCCGCCTGCACATCTAGTGCCAGACCTTTTTCTTCAGCCTGACGCTGCACACTGCATAGACGTGCGTGGGCGTACTGGATGTAGTAAACCGGATTGTCCTGACTCTGGGTGCGGGCCAGATCAATATCAAAGGTCAGTTGTGAACTGGCGGCACGCGCAGCAAGAAAGTAGCGTGTGGCGTCACAGCCGACTTCATCAATCAAATCGCGCAGGGTGACATAGCTGCCCGCACGCTTGGAAATTTTCACCTCTTCGCCACTGCGCATCACGGTGACCATCTGATGCAGCACATATTCAGGCCAGCCCTGGGGGATCTGTTCATTCAAGGCCTGCAGACCACTGCGCACCCGAGTGATGGTTGAGTGGTGATCCGCTCCCTGCTCGTTGACCACCCGCTGAAAACCCCGTTTCCATTTATTCAGGTGGTAGGCGACATCCGGCACAAAGTAGGTGTAACCACCGTCAGTTTTGCGCATCACCCGGTCTTTATCATCACCAAAGTCAGTGGTACGCAGCCACAGGGCACCGTCCTGCTCATAGGTGTGGCCCTGCTCAATCAGGCGTTGAACCACGGCCTCTACCTGGCCTTCCTGATAAAGGCTGGATTCGAGAAAATACACATCAAAATCCACCTTGAAGGCCTTTAAATCCAGATCCTGTTCGCGACGCAACCAGGCCACGGCAAAACGGCGGATCGCATCCAGATCATCAACATCCGCCGCCGCAGTCACTGCCTGATCATCGGCCACCACCGTTTCACCCTGCAGATAAGCGGCAGCCACATCCTTGATGTAGTCACCCTTGTAACCATCCGCAGGCCAAGCCGCATGATCGGGTTCCAGCCCCTGAGCACGCGCCTGCACCGATAACGCCAGATTTTGAATCTGCGCCCCGGCATCGTTGTAATAAAACTCACGCGTGACCGACCAGCCAGTGGCTTGCAGCAAACGACACAGGCAGTCACCCACTGCGGCGCCTCGTCCATGCCCAACATGCAAAGGGCCGGTCGGGTTGGCCGACACAAACTCCACCTGAACCGCCTGCCCTGCACCGATCTGACTGTGACCATAACGGCTGCCTGCCGCACGAACTTGCGCGATCACTGCGGTCAGGGCGCCAGCGGACATAAAAAAGTTAATAAAACCGGGGCCAGCGATTTCCATCTGGGTGACCTGCTGCTGAACCTCAGGCTGCGCCTGCAACTGGCTCACCAGCTTTTCGGCCAGAGCACGGGGATTCATGCCGGCTTTTTTAGCGCTCACCAGCGCCAGATTGGTCGCCAAATCACCATGCGCCTTGTCACGTGTATTCTCCAGCAAAATGACCGGCTCAAAATCTGCTGGCAACACGGCCTGATGCTTCAGTTGCGCCACGGCCTGTTGCAACTGCTCTGTCAAAAACGCTTTCATGTAAACCCTGATCAACGAAAAAAATGACTGAGTCGTCTGAACTGAGACCACTCACAATGAAATGACCCGACATTATCCAAGGAAGCGAGACGAATGTCACCCACTGGTCGATTTTTGGACGGGCTTTCCTTTGCGTCCAGGCCACGGCTGCTTTATCCTTTGGACATCTGATAGCCCATCCACCCCCTTCTGATCGGAGTGACCATGCGCCTGCCCTTACCACCCCCACCCCCGCATCGCATCCGCCAAGTTTTTCATCCGCTGCGCTGGCTGCCTTTGCTGGATGCCCGGGTTCCCCTGCGCATAAAAAAACAACTCGTTGAGCCACGCCTTAATGCGTTGTTTGCCGAAGCGATTCAGGAGGGCGACTTTGATCTGCTGGAAGGACGGGTGCTCAGCCTGGATATCCGTGACCTCGGCCTTTGCCTGAACCTGACCTTGTCACAAGAGCGACTCAGCCTGACAGAACAAAGCGGCGAAGCCATCATCCGTGGTGATTGGCGTGCCTTTCTTTGTCTGGCTCAGCGCCAGGAAGATCCAGACGGGCTGTTCTTTCGCCGCCAGTTGGTCATTGAAGGGGATACCGAGTTAGGCCTGGGTGTGAAAAACCTGCTCGACAGCCTGGACTGGACCCTGGATCAGGGTGTGGTCGGCCAGCTTCTGGCCTGGCTGGAACGCTGGGCTGAAGACCAGCCCCACCGCCCAGCTCCGCCAACACCCCTGTCACCGACCTGAGCAGGACCCAGCCGGATCACTGGGCCGAAAAGCTGTCATTTATTACTCTTCTTACATGAAGAGCTCAGCTCTTTTACTGTTTTCTCGGCTTCAATAAAGTGCTTTTCGACCTCTGAGGGCTGTTGCAGCCGTTGCTCGCGGAATTTCTCGAACTCCTGATGCGCTTTGTTCAACGCTTGCTGGTTACTGATGCTGCCTGCATGGGTCCGTAGCTCACGTCCTGTCATGCTCAGGAATTGATCAAGTCGCTGTTGCCAGTCCGCCATGGTCATGGGCTGGCGATTAAGCGCCTGCACTTCGGCCAATTCCAGGTAGGCATTGACCATACGGTTCAGGATGTTCAGCTCTTCTTCAGTCAGATAGTTCTTCGCAACCTCAATATCACGCTTCAGGAGATTCTTGCCTGGGAAATTGGTGATACCCATGTTGGGTGAACTGGCATCTGCACGCTGGAAGATCAGCTCAGAGGCCGTATGCCCATGAGCCGCCCAGTGCATCTTGTTTTGCACTTGTTTGAAGAACCGCTGAGTTTGCTCCGCATTGGGGTCGTAATCCATACTGGTGGCGTAGATGTCCAGCACCTTGCGCCAAAACACTTTCTCAGAACTGCGAATATCACGGATGCGCGCCAGCAGCTCTTCAAAGTAACGATCGCTCTGCGGCTCCTTGAGACGCGCATCATCCAATACAAAGCCTTTGATAAGGTATTCTTTCAGGCGTTCAGTCGCCCAGATCCGGAAGCGGGTAGCAATCGCACTTTTCACCCGGTAGCCAACTGCAATGATCATATCCAGATTGTAGAAATCCCGCTGACGACGGACCTCTCTACTCCCTTCCAGTTGAACTGACAAGAACTTCTTGTGAGTTGCCTCCCGCTCCAGCTCGCCCTCTGCGTAAACGTTCTGAATGTGGCCGCTGATATTCTGCTGGGTAGTCTGGAACAACTCAGCCAACTGGTTTTGAGTGAGCCACAGGGTTTCATCCTGCAAGCGGACCTCAAGCCGCAACCGGCCTTCGGACGCCTCATAGAGCAGGATATCTCCCGTGCCACCTGGCCGTTCAGTGCCTTGTTTCATTGGCGACCTTGTTTGATCACTTATGATCATTCTGATTGTTCAATACTTTAGCCTGGGAGTCTATGGATGCGCACTCAAGCGGGGTTATTCGGTGATCTCAGAGCGCTGCTCCATTCCGGAAGTGCCATACCAGTACCCATTGCAGCCTTCCAGATTTAACAGCTGCAAAGGGTCCTGGTTGGGTTGATGGCCACGACGCGCCAGATCAAAGGCTTCGACTACGGCCTGCATGCCTTCTGCGACCGGACTCAAGCGAACCACATCCACCCCTAGTGCTTGCATTCTGGGGACTTCACTCAGCAGGTTATAGCAGGCACCGGATAAGGTTTGAATCCCGTTGAGGGTGAACACCTGCTGGGTTTCCTGCGAGCGCAGCGGCAAACCTTGTGGATAGTCCTGACAGACAAACTGGCAGCGATCCTTGGGCAGATTATGGTGACGCGCGGTAAAGCAGCGCGCAGACCAGGCCAGGGGTAAATGACCAAAGGCAAACACCTCGGTTTGCAGGTTCAGTGCCTGAGACTGGATACTTGTTTGCAGGTCGGCCAGCGTCGTGTGAGGCAGCTCAACCGGGAAACACCAGCGCTGCATGCCTTGTCGGGCAAGCAGTTTCAGAGTGCGTGGGTTATATACATTGACAGCCGGACCGGCCACAAAAGGCAGGCCCATCTGAAAGCAGCACTCGATCGCGCTCTGATCCGACGCCTCAATCAACCAGCCGGTTTTTTGCGCCTGAATTTTTTCCAGCATGCCTTGCAGCTGGCGCATGTCGGCTTCAGATTCCATCAGAGTTTGGGTGGCAATCACCACCTGTTTGCCTGCCGCCGCCAGCCTATCACCGATGGCGAGCCAGTCATCCACTTTCAGCTCACGCCGCCGTGAGCAAACCGTTTCACCCAGGGTGACGATGTCCACCGGCCAGTCAGCGACCTGACGATAAAAATCCCGCGTGGCTTGGGCCGTCCAGTAAAAAAGCAACGGCCCTAAGGAGAGTTGGGTTGTCTGCATGTTTTATTTCCAAGCTCGATGATAAGCGCCCAAAGTGGTGACGCTGCCTTCTGAAAGATCGCCCAGCTGTGCCATCCAGTCGGCCTGGGGCACAAATGCATCGCCTTGGGTTTGCAAGGCATCCAGAGCCTGACGCCAAACACGCACAACCTGCTCAACATAAGCAGGGCTGCGCTGACGCCCTTCGATTTTGACCGCGCTGATACCGATTGCTTGCAACTGCGGCAACAAATCCAGGGTGTTCAAACTGGTGGGTTCTTCAATCGCATGATAAACCTTGCCCGACACCTCAAAACGCCCTTTGCACAGCGTGGGGTAACCGGCTTTTTCATCCGCTGCATAACGGTCTATCAGCACACCATTAAGGCGCGACTCCAACCCTTCGGGCGTTTCCTGCCAACGCACCGCCTTGGCGGGTGAGCAGGCCCCACGAGTATTGGGTGATTCATCGGTGAGATAAGAAGACAGATAACAGCGACCCTCAGCCATGATGCACAGGCTGCCAAAAGCAAAGACCTCCAGCTCGACCGGAGACTGGCGCACCAGATCCTTGACCTGAGCGATGGACAAAACGCGCGGCAGCACCGCTCGTTTAATACCGAAGTTGCGATGATAAAAATTCAGCGCTTCCCGACTGGTAGCTGACCCTTGAACCGACAGGTGACGCGCCAGATCCGGGTGTCGCTCTGCGGCATAGTCCAGCAACCCCATATCCGCCAGAATCAGCGCATCAATTCCCAGATCCGCCGCCTGATCCACCGCGCGCGTCCATTCGGACCAGCCCTGTGGCTGGGGGTAGGTGTTGATCGCACAGAACACCTTGCAGCCACGCGCATGAGCATAAGCCACCCCTTCGGCTGCGCGTTTTTCATTGAAGTTCAACCCAGCAAACTGGCGGGCATTAGTGGCATTGCGAAAGCCCAGGTAAACCGCATCGGCCCCTTGATCAACCGCTGCCTTCAGGGCAGGTAAACTCCCCGCCGGACAAACCAGTTCCATCACTGTCTCCCGTCTTGCTTTACTGAGATCAAAAACCAGCGCCGCAGCTTAACAAGTAAAAAAAAACGAACAATGACATTCATCAAGGGCGACCAACCCCATCAGGGTCAGCTCAACTCAAAATCGCCGGTCTGTGTATTGATCCGGTAACCCAGGCGCTCAACCAGAACCTGATCCGCCAGCGTCAACCCCTGCGCCGGAACGATCAGGCGTACCGACTGAGCATGTCCTTCAGCGGCCACCAACGCCATCAAACGACTGGCCACGCCTCGGCGTCGGGTCACCTCGCGCACACACAGATGGCGCAGCAACCATAGATCCGGCTGAGCTTCCACCAGCACTGCGCCGATCAGATGCTCATTGAACAAGGCCGCAGCAAACCAGTGCTGCGGGCGCTCCAGTGCCTGGGTGACAAAATCTCCTGCCTCCAGCACCTGCTCATCCAGGCAGCGACGCGCCTCATTCGCTTCGGTATAGATTTTTTGCAAATCCTCAGCCCAGACCGGATGGGACTGAAACACCTCCGTGGTGACTTGCTGCATTAACACTGGCATGACCACTCCCCCTTCAAGACACCCGCACCAACACTGCCTTTCGCTGACACAACTGTTATAATGCGCTTTTGTCAGACTGGCGCTGGAAAACGTTTATGAACTCACGTACCGCAAGTGTAGCCCGTGACACACTGGAAACCCAGATTCAAGTGAAGGTCAATCTGGATGGAACCGGTCAGTTTCGCTGCGAAACAGGCATCGGCTTTTTGGATCACATGCTGGAGCAGGTCGCTCGCCATGGCTTGATTGATCTCGATATTCAGCTCAAGGGCGACCGTCACATTGATGACCACCACAGTGTCGAAGATCTGGGCATCACCCTGGGTCAGGCCTTTGATCAAGCGGTGGGCGACAAAAAAGGCATGGTACGTTACGGCCACGCCTATGTGCCGCTGGATGAAGCCTTGTCTCGGGTTGTCATTGACTTCTCTGGCCGCCCCGGACTGGACATGAACGTCGAGTTCACCCGTGCCAGCATCGGCAGCCTGGACACCCAGTTGTTTTGGGAGTTCTTTCAAGGTTTTGTCAATCACGCCCGTGTCACCCTGCACATCGACAACCTCAAGGGGTTCAATGCGCACCACCAGGCTGAAACCATTTTTAAAGCCTTTGGTCGCGCACTGCGCATGGCGCTGGCCACCGATGAACGTATGGCTGGACAAATGCCCTCAACCAAAGGGGTGCTCTGATGCAGCCATCAGTGGTCATCATTGACTATGGGATGGGCAATCTGCATTCAGCCCACAAGGCACTGGAGAAGATGGCCGACGGCCAGAAAAGCGTTGGCATCTCCTCTGACCCTGAGGTGATCCGTCAGGCAGAACGCGTGGTTCTACCGGGTGTGGGTGCGATCCGTGACTGCATGGCAGAGATGGCACACACTGGCCTGATTCCTGTGATTCGCGAGTGTCTGAACAACAAGCCTTTTTTGGGGATTTGTGTGGGTTTTCAGGCACTGATGCAAATGAGCGAAGAAAATGGCGGCATTGACTGCCTCGGCCATTTTCAGGGGCAGGTCAACTACTTTGGTGAACACCTGACCAATGCACAGGGCGAGCGCTTAAAAGTCCCTCACATGGGCTGGAGCCAGGTATTTGCCAAGCAGGCCGAGCATCCACTTTGGCAAGGCATTGCACCGGGCGAGCGCTTTTACTTTGTGCACAGTTATTACGTGCAAATGCAACAGGCACAACAGGTGCTGGCCACCTGTGACTATGGCCCCGTTTGCCTGCATGCCGCCGCCGCCCAGGACAATGTCGCGGCCGTACAATTCCACCCGGAAAAAAGTGCCAATGCAGGACTCAAACTGCTGCAAAACTTTTTATTCTGGAAACCCTGATCTTTAATCACGATGTGTTGAGCCAACCCTATGCTGATCATTCCTGCAATTGACTTAAAAGACGGCCAGTGTGTGCGCCTTAAACAAGGCCGCATGGAAGATTCCACCAACTATGGCAGTGATCCGGTCGAAATGGCGGCTCGCTGGGTCAAAGAGGGCTGCCGCCGTCTGCACCTGGTCGATTTGAATGGTGCTTTTGATGGCCAGCCAGTGAACGGTGAGGCTGTGACCAGCATTGCACGGGCCAACCCAGGTCTGCCAATTCAAATCGGTGGTGGCATTCGCACCCCGGAAACCATCGAGCAGTATCTGCAGGCGGGAGTTCAGTGGGTCATCCTCGGCACCAAGGCGGTTAAAGAACCGACTTTTGTGACCGAAATGTGCCGCCTGTTTCCCGGTCACATCATCGTCGGCCTGGATGCCAAAGATGGTTATGTTGCCACCGATGGCTGGGCCGAAGTCTCAAGCATCAAGGCCACCGAATTGGCAAAACGCTTTGCCGATGATGGCGTTTCCAGCATTGTTTACACTGATATCAGCCGCGATGGCATGATGCAGGGTGTCAATCTGGAAGCCACGGTCGAGCTGGCACAAGAGGGCGGCCTGCCGGTGATTGCCTCCGGTGGCGTGACCGACCTGGGTGACGTTGAGC
>SKHR01000119.1 GCA_007116865.1 Marinospirillum sp.
GATAGCTCAATCGAAGGTGATCTGATGGAAGCAATCAAGGAAGTGGATGAAACCCTGGGTGAAGAAATCGAAGAACTCATGTTTGTCTTTGATAACCTGGCGGATGTTGACGATAAAGACCTGCAAACATTGCTGCGAGAAATCAAACCAGAAATTCTCACCCTGGCATTGAAAGGATCTGATGCACGGGTTCAAGATAAAATTTTCAAAAACATGTCCAAACGTGCGGCAGAATTGCTGCGTGATGACCTGGAGGCGATGGGGCCTGCGCGAGTCAGTGAAGTGGAAGGGGCTCAGAAAGAGATTCTGGGTGTTGCCCGGCGCTTGGCCGAAGAAGGCACCATCAACCTTTCCTCGGGTGGCGAGGACATGATTTGATGAACCAATCATGAAACACTGCTGAGCGGAGCGGTCTTTTGGACGACAAGAAACCTATTCCAGCCAGTCTTGGTGTGCCTTATACCCGTTGGGAGATGCCTGACCTGACGGGGGTCAAGCGGCGCATTGCCCAGCGTTTAACTGAGCTTGAGGCAGAGCAGGCCGCACATTTAGACGAAGACACGCAGGAAGCTGAGTCCATGCTCAGTAGCGAAGCATTGGAAACCCTGCGTGAAGAAGCCAGAGCTGAGGGTTATCAGCAGGGTTATGAAGAAGGTTTTCAATCGGGCAGTGAAAAAGGCTGGACGACTGGCTACCAAGAAGGCCAGCGTGAAGGCGAAGCAGCCGGTTTTGAGGCCGGGCGTAAAAAAGGTTTAACTCAGGCGCGTCATGAAGTCGATCATCAGTTGGCTCAGCTTCAGGCGTTGCTGGATCAACTGCTTTCTCCTTTGCAGGCACTGGATCATGAGGTAGAGCAGGCCTTGCTGCTGCTGGTTGATCAGATTTGCCGAAGTGTGATTCGCCGCGAAATCAGCTTGAATCGAGATTATTTACAGGGTGTGCTGCAGGAAGCCATTGAAGCTCTGCCTCCTGGGCAGCAGCGCATTCGCCTCTATGCTCACCCGGATGATTTGACCCTGTTGCACTCCTATGCAGAGACCCTGCTGGATGATTATCGCCTGCTGCCAGACGAGAATATTTCACCGGGTGGGCTGCGTATTGAAACTCATCAAAGTCTGGTCGATGCGACTCTGGAGCGACGTTACCGCAAGGTGCTGGACGGACTGTTGCAGCAGAGCTATGCCCAGCAGCGCCCTCAGCAGGAGGTGGTTGCTCAGGCGGTACTGGAAAATCCTGGCTTTGAACCTGAACCCCTGGCTGAGCCAGTGAACCCTTCTTCCACTTCGCCTGTCCCGGCAGCGGAATCGGGCCTTGATGAGGTGGCAGCCAGTGCCTCTGAATCTCCCGTTACTGTGCCCGAAGCGGAGCCTGAGCCTCAGCCAGCAGAGGTGGTGACCCCTCAGTTCAGAGCAGCGGAAACTCCGGCTGATGAACCGACAAAGCCAAGGCGAAATATTCCGACCAATTTGCCTCCCTTGCAGTCTTCCAAGCCTGCCGCAGAAGAGGTTCAAGAGACGCAGCTCGACCCTGAGCCTGCTTCGGAGTCCGAGGCAGCAGCCGACCCTGAACCTGAAGCTGCGCCCGAACCCCCACAACCTGACATGCCTTCTCCAGAAACTGGATCAGAGCCGACAGCAGAAGAACCGGCTCCCAAGGTGCCAGCTGATGCGGGTGTTGAGAGGATGGATGAAACAGAAGCCGCTGATGAAACTCTAGCCAGTGAGGCAGCGGAAAACTGGGCTGCCGATGCGGTCCACGAAGATCATTATGGGGATAGCGAAGACTGGCTTGAAGAGGCGCAGGATGAAGCCGCTGATGTGCTGCCCCGCATGGAAGATGAGAACGGGACAGAACCACCCAATGATGAGTCAAAACCCTCATGACCCAGGCTCCTCTCGCTGAGCGCCTGAAAGCCTACCAGCAGGCTTTGCAGCCGGATACGCCGCTGGTAGAAGGGCGCCTGGTGCGAATGGTTGGCCTGACGCTTGAAGCGGTCGGCTGTCACCTGCCGGTGGGCTCCTACTGTGATATTGAATCCGTCACGGGGCAACCGGTTGAAGCCGAGGTGGTGGGTTTTGCGGATGAAAAACTCTATTTGATGCCGCTGCAATCTGCAGAAGGACTCAAACCCGGTGCGCGAGTGACCCCCAACCAGAGGGCCATGAAGGTGCCCGTGGGCTTTGGCCTGTTGGGTCGAGTACTAGATGGCTATGGTCGCCCGCTGGATGGTAAAGGGCCACTGCGTGCGGATGCAGAATCGAATCTTCATTCCCGTCCACTCAACCCGCTGGATCGTCACCCCATTGATACCCCTCTGGACGTGGGTGTCGGGGCGATCAATGCCATGCTGACGGTTGGGCAAGGCCAGCGCATGGGTCTGTTTGCCGGTAGTGGCGTGGGTAAATCGGTGTTGCTGGGCATGATGACGCGTTTCACCCAGGCGGATATCACGGTGGTGGGTCTGGTTGGTGAGCGGGGGCGCGAAGTCAAAGAGTTCATTGAACAGATTCTAGGGCCAGAAGGCATGGCGCGTTCGGTGGTGGTTGCTTCACCCGCGGATGATGCGCCGCTGATGCGTTTGCGTGCGGCACAGATCACCCATAGCATTGCTGAATACTATCGAGACAAGGGCAAAAAAGTGCTCTTGTTGATGGATTCCTTGACCCGTTATGCTCAGGCCCAGCGGGAGATCGCTTTGGCGGTCGGTGAGCCACCGGCAACCAAGGGTTATCCACCTTCGGTGTTTGCGCGGATTCCACAACTGGTTGAGCGAACGGGTAATGCGGCCAAGGGGCAGGGTTCGATCACTGCCTTTTATACGGTGTTGACCGAAGGCGATGATCAGCAGGACCCGATTGCCGATGCGGCCCGTGCCATACTCGATGGCCACATTGTCCTGTCTCGGCGCCTGGCGGAAGAAGGTCATTATCCGGCCATTGATATCGAGGCTTCAATCAGCCGTGCGATGCCGCAGATTGTCTCTGCGGAGCATTTGCAGCGGGTTTATCGTTTCCGTCAGCTCTATGCGCGTTATGAACAAAATAAAGACCTGATCAATGTGGGCGCCTATACTCAGGGCAGTGACATTGAAATTGATTTGGCAATCGCTTTACGAGGCCCCATGCGTGAGTTTTTACAACAGCCCCTGACTCAAGCGGTGGATCTGCTGACCAGTTTTCAGCGGCTTGAGCTTTTATCCAAGGCCATGCGCACCGCCGATGAAATGAATGGAGGGCTGAATGCAACGTGATAAACGCCTCAAACCTGTGCTGCATCTGGCGCAGAACAAGGTGGATGAAGCCGCCCGGGCGTTGGGCTATTTGAATCAGAAGCTGGCAGAGGAAACCCAGCTGGCTCAGCAATTGAGTCAGTACGAGCAGGAGTACTTGCAGTTGATGCGCGGTGGGGATGCACCCCAGCGAGCGATGGATGTTCAGGCGGTATTGCGTTACCAGTCATTCATACAGCGACTTGAGCAGGCCCAGCTTCAACAGCAGGAGCAAATCAATCTGTTAAACCAGCAAAAAGCTCAGGTCACCGCACATTGGGTGAAAACCCGCGCCCGTGCCCGAGCGATTGAGTCAGCCATCGAGGCTGCCCAGGCACAGCAGCAGGTTTGGCAAAATCGCCTGGAGCAAAAGCAGCAGGATGAAGCCAGCGTACAGCGCTTTGCCCGTGAGATGAGCTGACGCTTTTTTTGCACCCATGCATTCTGGCATGGTTTCTGCATTCTCTCTATTGATCGTTATGCGTGGTGTACCGCTGACCCAGCGTCACACCGGAGTTTGACTGTCAGCTGAGGTTTGGCTGGCCAGTAGATGAGATGATTCAATGACCCTGACTGCCTCTATTCAAGTCTTTCTTGATGCTCCGCCGACCCCTGTGGCTCAAAGACCTGCCAATGCCAGCCAAGTGGCGGAGCCTGCTGCACGAGAGGATTTTCGTCAGCACTATCAGGGTTCACTCAATCGCCAACAAACTCAGCATTCGAGTTCCGCTGATGCCAATTCGTCTCGTTCCAATACGGAAGCATCGAGCCAGTCGGTCAGACGAGCAGAAACGACTTCAACACCGCCGCCGCCGACCAGTGCTCGAACCGAAAGTGGC
>SKHR01000217.1 GCA_007116865.1 Marinospirillum sp.
ATCTCAGCTCCCAGGGTCAGGATTCCAGTCAGTTACTCCAGCTTTTGAAAGCAGCGGACCAAATCGCCAATGCCGCGATGTGGCTGGTGGTCCATGCCACCTATGCAAAGCGGGTGGACGTGACGGGCGCTTCTTTGTCGGTCGAAGATTTTAAAGCCGATCCGCAGGGCCACACCGGAGGTTCTTTGAACATGGTGCCAGCCTATGTGGGATATATGCTGGCCAATCGCCTGACGGGCCAGACGCGCAGTTGGTTGATGGAGCAGGGGCATTGTGTCTCGGCCATTGACAGTGTGAACCTGCTGCTACGCAATTTGACCGAGTCACATGCACAGGCTTACCCAGATTGGAGTTCGGCCAGCTTGTCGCGTTTTGTGCAGGATTTTTATTCCTACGCGATCAATCAGGAAGGCCGCCCGGCCTCGCCTTTGGGCAGCCACGCCAACGTGAATACGGCGGGCGCGATCAGTGAAGGCGGTTACTTGGGGTTTGCCGCATTGCAGTATGTGCATGCGGTGGAGAAAGACGAACATCTGGTGGCTTTTTTGTCGGATGGCGCTTTTGAAGAGCAGCGTGGCAGCGATTGGGCGCCGCTTTGGTGGCGTGCAGAGGATAGTGGCTGGGTGGTGCCGGTGATGATTGCCAATGGTCGTCGCATCGATCAGCGTTCGACCCTGATGATGGAAGGCGGGGCGGACTGGTTTGCAGATCATCTGCAGCATCATGGATTTCAGCCTTGTGTGATCGATGGCCGTGATCCTGCGGCTTTTGTCTGGGGAATCCTGGCTGGTGAGCAGTGGCTTAAAGATGAGGCGGATGCCATTCAGCGTGGCGAAGCCCGCTACCCCGCTCGCCTGCCTTACATCATTGCCGAAGCGCCAAAGGGGTATGGTTTCCCTGGGGCGGGAACCAATCGGGCCCATGGCACGCCCTTGCCTGGCAATCCCTCCAAGGATGAAGAGTCTCGGCGTTTATTTAATGAGGGAGCAGCTCGTTTGTGGGTGGATGAAAACCGGCTGAGCCAGGCGGTGAGCTGCTTCCAGTCTCAAGCGGCAAAACATCAGGTAGATGAAAGCCAGCATCCTCTGGCCAGGCGCCAGCCCGCATTTAATCCGGTCAAAGAAGTGCCCTGGGTGGATGCCACCCTGTCCAGCTATTCACCTATGAAGTCGGTGGATGTGGCTTTTTGTGCGTTGGTGAAGGCGAATCCGCAGTTGCGTGTGCGGGTCGGCAATCCTGACGAGTTGTCGAGCAACAATATGAATTTGACCCTGGCTAAACTCAAACATCGCGTGGTCAGCCCGGAGCTGTCGCAGGATGAGTCGCTGGATGGTCAGGTGATCACCGCCTTGAATGAGGAGGCTGTGGTCAGCGCCGCACTGGCCAACAAGAATGGGCTGAATCTGGTGGTTTCTTATGAAGCCTTTGCCGTGAAAATGCTGGGTGCCTTGCGTCAGGAAATCATTTTCTCGCGCCACCAGAAGGAGGC
Source organism: Marinospirillum sp. (assembly GCA_007116865.1). GTDB lineage: Bacteria > Pseudomonadota > Gammaproteobacteria > Pseudomonadales > Halomonadaceae > Marinospirillum. The sequence goes on from SKHR01000217.1 coordinate 1,490, forward strand.
AGGTCAGCCAGCGGGTTGGCGGAGTCTGGCGGTGATTTCCAGTTCCCATTTATGGGAAAACGGCAAGAACGAGCAGTCTCACCAGGACCCTACGCTGGCTGAAGCGCTGTTGGGTGAAATGTCGGATATGGCGCGGGTGATTTTTCCAGCGGATGCCAACGCTGCCGCCCAGGTGTTGCTGGATGTTTATGCACAAACCGGACAGATCGCTAACCTGGTGATTCCCAAGCGCGAACTGCCAGTGATGGTGACGCCGGAGCAGGCTGTCTGCCTGTCTGATCAGGGTGCGGCCTGTCTGGCTGGCAACCCCTCTGCGTCGGTGCAGCTGGTGGCGGTGGGAAGTTACCAGCTTCAGCAAGCTAAAATGGCTTGGCAACGACTGAGTGAACGATCAGTTGATGCCTCATTGATTTATCTGCAAGAGCCTGGACGTTATCGCCAGCCCAGGGATGTGCATGAAACCGAGTGGGTGGTCGATGAGTCGCAACGCCTGGCGCTTTTCCCGACGAGTGTGCAGGCACGGGTGTTTCTGGTGCATACCCGCCCAGAGGTGATCCTGGGACATTTGCGCACCCTGGACTTGGGGCCAGATAAAACCGCAGCCCTGGGATACATCAACCGTGGTGGCACCCTGGATGTGAATGGCTTACTCTTGGCGAACCGCTGTAGCTGGGCACATCTGCTTCAGCAAGTGGCTGAGCAGTTAGATGTGCCGCTCAGTGAGTGGTTGAGTGCGGATGAGTTGGCCGCGTTGGCCGGTGAGGCACCCTTGACTCACCTGCTGCCGATTGGGCGCTAGTGATTCAGCCGCCTGAGGAGTAAAATGCAGGGTCTAATGGAGAAAGACATGGAAAACAAAGCCCCCCAGTTGAATCTGGTCAGTGTGCCGCTGAAAATGAAGGGCACCTTTTTGCCGGCAATGTTGATACAGCCCAACACTCGTCACTTGGCTCAGTTGAAAGCTGCGCTACAGCAGCGAATCCAGAAAAGCCCGGGGCTGATGCACTCGACGCCCCTGGTGCTGGGCTTGAATGACCGGCAAACCGAGGTGGCCTGGGTGGAGTCCGTGATCGCGTTGCTGGCTGAGCTGAAACTGCCATTGAAAGCGCTGCGCAGTGATGATGAGGCGGTGTGCCAGCTGGCCCGCTCGCAGGGGCTTTTGGTAATGAATCCAGTGGATCGCGCCACACCGGCGGCCAATCAGGATGAAAAACCCCAGGCCTTGGTGCATCAAGGCACCGTGCGCGGGGGGCAGCAGTTGGTCAGCGAAAATGGCGATCTGATCATTATTGGCTCGGTCAACGCGGGTGCTGAAGTGCTGGCCGCAGGCCATGTGCATGTTTATGGTGCTTTGCGCGGGCGCGCACTGGCCGGTATTTATGGTGACCAGCAAGCACAGATTTTTAGTTACGATTTACAGGCAGAGCTGGTGGCAGTGGCGGGTCGCTATTTGACCAGTCAAACCGCAGATCAGCTCAGTGTCGGCAAACCTGCACGCATTTATTTGCAGGAAGAACAACTTAAGTGCCAGTTATTGGCTCCTTAAACAGACATAAGGACAGGGTGACTTTGTGGCGAAAGTGATCGTCATTACCTCAGGAAAAGGCGGTGTGGGTAAAACCACCTCCTGTGCATCAATCGGCACCGGGTTGGCATTGATGGGCCACAAAACAGTGATGATTGACTTTGATGTGGGGCTGCGCAATCTGGATTTGATCATGGGTTGTGAGCGGCGCGTGGTCTATGATCTGGTCAACGTGATTCAGGGTGAGGCAAGCCTGCATCAGGCACTGATCCGCGACAAACGTGCAGACAGCCTTTTCATGTTGCCTGCCTCACAAACCCGCGACAAGGACGCCTTGACCGAAGAAGGCGTGGCTCAGGTGATCGCTGAGCTGAGCAAGGATTTTGATTTTATTTTGTGTGACTCACCCGCGGGCATTGAGCGGGGCGCACAGCTGGCCATGTATTTTGCAGATGAGGCAGTGCTGGTGACCAATCCAGAGGTTTCTTCGGTACGCGATACCGACCGCATCATTGGTCTGTTGCAAGCCAAAACACGTTTGGTGGAACAAGGCGGCAAGGTCAAGGAACACCTGTTGCTGACCCGCTACGATGCCAAGCGAGTAGCCGAAGGTGAAATGCTCTCACTGGAGGATGTGCAGGAGATTCTGGCCGTGCCACTGATGGGCCTGATTCCTGATTCTGAGGCCGTGTTGAAGGCTTCAAATAAAGGGGTACCGGTGATTCATGAGTCAGACTCGGATGCGGGGCTGGCCTATCAGGATGCGGTGGCCCGTTTGCTGGGTGAAGAGCGTCCCTTGCGTTTTGCTGAGCCAGAAAAAACCGGATTACTGAGTCGCCTGTTTGGCGGAGGTCGTCGATGAAAATTTTAGGGCTGTTTCAACGTCAGGAACCCGCATCAGCGTCCAGTGCCCGGGATCGTTTGCAAACCCTTCTGGCTCATGAACGACGGATGCGCGGGCAGCCTGAGTTTCTGCCACGCATGCAGCAGGATTTGCTGGATGTTGTTAAACGCTATGTTTCGATCAATATGGATCAAGTCAGAGTTCAACTGGAGCGCAGTGATCGGGAGTCAATTC
>SKHR01000208.1 GCA_007116865.1 Marinospirillum sp.
CAAGGGCGCTCACGTCAGCTGGCACGAACACTGGAAGCAGAAAGCTCGGCCTGGCTGGCTCAACGTTTAAAGCCGATGGATGAAACATGCTAGATCGTTTCGCCTTGCTGCCCGGTCAGGCCGCTTTTGTTCAATTAATGAGCCAGGGCGGCTGGATCATGTGGTTGCTGTTTGTTGTGGCACTGTGCCAGCTGTGGGTGTTTTTGTGGCGCTGGCGCCACTGGGAAACGGGACTATCGACACAGCCGGTTTATGGATTACGTTTGAGCCGCAATGCGGTTCGCCTGCGTAGTCTGAACCAAATGGAGCAGGGGCTGCCACTACTCAAAGCCTTGGTGGTGATCACGCCGCTCCTGGGTTTAACCGGCACGGTGACCGGGATGATGCTGGTGTTTGATGGCTTGAGTTTTGGTTCTTCAGCCGATCCGCGTCAGTTGGCATCGGGTATTGCGCGGGCGATTTTGCCTACCTTCGCGGCCATGGCGGTCGTATTGATGGGCATGTTCTTTTTAAGTCTCTGGCAGCGTCGAGTTCGCCGAGCACTACAAAATAGCGGAATGTAAACATGCGTCGAAGCTCATTGCTCCGTCAGGAGCCCGATGATACCGAAGTCAATCTGACGCCCATGCTGGATGTGGTGTTCATTTTGCTGATCTTTTTCATCGTGACCACCAGCTTTGTTCGTGAAAGTGGCATCGAAGTTGATCCGCCCCAGGCCTCCACCGCAGAAGTCCAGTCGCAGGCAGGCATTTTAGTGGCCATCACGGCTGAAGGCGAAGTTTGGGTTGATCGCCAAGTGGTCGCCTTATCGGCTTTGGGGCCAACGGTCTCACGTTTACAGGCGGAGCGCCCGCAAGCCAGTGTGGTGATTCAAGCGGATCGTGAAGCGCGCTCTGGACGCCTGGTTGAAGTTATGGATCGCCTACGCCAGGCAGGCATCGAACGCATGGCTTTGGCGGCTGAGGCACCCTGATGAAACGCGGGCTTTCCAGTGTGCTCTACGGGGTTTTAGCCTTGGCCTTGGTGCAGTTGTTTTTTGTCGGGCTGGGTTGGGTCATTCAAGCGCCTCAGGAGGGACTCAATGAGCGAGCTGAACGCTTTGCGCTCAATTGGGTGCGTGTTCAGCCAGAGCCTGAACTGGAAACGCTGCGTCCCCCCCCGCCACCACCGCCTCCGCCTGAGTTGACGCCACCTGAACCAGTACAATCCAGCCAGCAGGCACCCACTGATGCCCAGCTTTCCGATTTGAATCAGGTCAGCCAGGTGGGTGTGCCCGCTCTGGACGTGGAGCTGCCCGCAGCCGCTTTTCCTGGCCTGAATGTGACGCAGGGACCTCAGCAAGCCATGCCAGTACATCGGGAGCAGCCACAATATCCGCGTCAGGCTTTGGCGCGCCGCATCGAAGGCTGGGTCGAGCTGGTGTTTGAGGTCGATGATCAGGGGCGTGTCATCGCTGAGAGTGTGCAGGTGATTGATGCTCAGCCCGAAGGGGTGTTTGATCGTGCCGCTCGCAGAGCCATCGTGCGCTGGCGTTTTGCTGATGGTGAGCTGGGACAGCAACGCCTGTTGCGTCAACGTCTTGAGTTTCAGTTAGATGGAGGGCATGGCTGATGTGGCGCCGTACCTGGATAGCAACCAGTCTGGCACTTTGCCTGGCCGTGCCTTTGCCGCTGATGGCGGAACCGTCCCCCCCCTCTTTGAGTCCGCGCCAATATGAACAACTGGATCTGGTTGCGGAGGCCTACTGGGCTTACGACCCGGAAGAAATTCTTGCCCGTGGGCAGCGCTTGTTTGATCGGCCGGGTGGCCAATCTGATCAGCGGCTTTATGTGCGCGCTCATTTGCTCAGCTATCTCGTGCCCACCTATCAGGACCAAGGTCAACCTGAAATGGCATTGGATTTGATGCGACAGGTACTTGCAGAGGCCGAGTTGCTGGAAAGAGAAACCCGTCAAGCGGTGCGCTGGCTCAAGGTGCAGTTTTATGTGACTGCTGCGGACTATCCTAATGCCTTGTCCGCACTGGAAAGCTGGTGGCCGGATGCGGTCGAGATTGATGCACAGATCTGGTATTTACGGGCCGCCCTGCTTGCGGATCAGTCACGTTGGACTGAGGCTGAGCCTTACTTACTGGAAGCCCTTCGTCATGACCAGCCGGATGGCTGGTTGGCGCTGGGGGTGTCGCTGTACCAGCAGCAAGAAGACTGGGCAGCAGCGGCACAGATGCAGGCGACTCGGGTTGAGCTTTATCCCCAGAATGCATCGCAATGGGTTCAGTTGGCTCAGTTACAACGCCTGGCCAATGATGAAGCGGCTGCGCTTGTCACCCTGGAGCTTGCCCAGCGTCGCGGGTACTTGAGTGAAGATCAGCAGCACCAGTTGGGTTTGGCCTTGCTGCAGGCTCAACAGCCCTTAAGGGCGGCCCAGGTATTTGATCGCCTGCTTGAAACCAGTGAGTTGAGCGTGTTGCGCTTGCGCCTGGCGGCCCATGCCTGGCTGCTCACTGGTGAGGTGCAGGGAATCAATCAGGCACTGAGACGCCTGGCCATCAAGGGTGAGACCTTGACGGATCAGCGGCGCTTGGGTGACTGGCTGTTCAATCAAGGGCAATGGCAGGCGGCTTTGGATGCCTGGGACTTGATTCAGGTGTCGTTGACTGCGAGTGAGGAGGCGGATTTACGCCTTCTGCAAGCCCAGGCGTGGATAGAGCTGGAAGACTACACTCAGGCCCAGCAGATTTTTGAATCACTGCTGGCCACTTCACAAGCCGACATCGCTCGGCAGTGGTTGAGTTTCTTAAGGGCGCTTTAAGGGCGCCCTTCCTCTTCAACCACGCCTTCTTTGACGGGCAGCGCCAGATCTTCCCGGCTGACTTGCAGCGCCAGTAGCAGGGTGCCTGCAATATAGATCGAAGAGTAGGTGCCCACCAATACCCCGATGATCAGCGCCAGGGCAAAGCTTTGAATCATCTCGCCCCCGAAAATCAACAGCGCAAACAGCACCAGCAGAGTGGTGAAGGAGGTGATGGTGGTGCGCATCAGGGTTTGGTTGATCGACAGGTTGATCAACTCTTTGGGGCCACCCTCACGCACGGTACGGAAATTCTCACGAATCCGGTCATAAACCACGATGGTGTCATTGAGTGAGTAACCGATCACCGCCAGCAGTGCCGCCAGGGTGGTGAGATCAAAATCGATGCGAAACAACGAAAAGAAGCCCAATAGCAGGATCACGTCGTGAGCCAGGGCCAGTACCGAGCCAAGCGCAAACTTATACTGAAAGCGAAACGCCACATAGATCATGACGCAGAGCAGGGCAATCAGCATGCCCAGTCCACCTTGATCGCGCAGTTCTTCACCCACCTGGGCACCGACAAACTCCGCACGCTTGAGCGTGACATCTGCGTGCTGACCCAGCAGGCTGCGCACCTCATCGCCAACTTCGGGTGAGAAGCCCTGGCTTAAACGCACCAGCACGTCGCGTGAACTGCCAAAGTTTTGCACCACAAACTGCTCATAACCGGCCGCTTCCAACTGACCCCGGACCGCCTCCAAATCCGGCGCTTCGCGATACTCCAGCTCAACCAGCGTGCCGCCGGTAAAATCCAGACCAAAGCGCAGGCCCTGGGTGGCCAGAGAGGCAATGGAAATCAAGATCAACACGGCGGACAAAATAAAAGCGACCCGCCGCATCTTCATGAAGTCGAAGTCAATGTTCAGCAGTTTTTCGTTAATCAATTGCATGTTCAGACTCCGGCTTAAATGGATAAACGGTCAAGGCGACGACTACCGTACACCCAATTGACCTGCATACGGGTGACCAGAATGGCGGTAAACATCGAGGTAAGCAGACCCAGGGACAGGGTCACGGCAAACCCTTTGACCGGGCCTGTTCCCACAGAAAAAAGAATGACAGCGACAAGGAAGGTCGTGATATTGGCGTCCAGGATGGTCGAGAAGGCTTTTTCATAACCGGCATGAATCGCATTCTGCGGTGATAAGCCTCGGTGGTAGATTTCCTCCTTGATCCGCGCATTGATCAGCACGTTGGCATCCACCGCCATGCCCAGGGTGAGCACGATCCC
>SKHR01000166.1 GCA_007116865.1 Marinospirillum sp.
GGTGGCGCGACGGAAGATCAGATCGGTTTCCGCCTGCGTGGTACCACCCAGTATGGCGCCACCTCAACTGTGCAGTCGCAAAATCAGGATGGTTACGCCACGGGTCGCTTGGCGGGGCTGGAGGTCGGCCCGGATGGAACGATTTTTGGTCGTTACACCAATGGTCAGAACCGTGCAATTGCCCAGGTGCCACTGGCAACCTTTAATAACCCGGAAGGCTTGCGCCCCAACGGCTCGACTGCCTGGCTGGAAACAGCTGAATCGGGTATCCCGGCAATCAACCGGGCCGGTGCAGGTACGACAGGTTCTTTAGAGGGAGGGGCTTTGGAAGAGTCCAACGTGGATCTTTCCGAGCAGTTGGTAAAGATGATCATCGCCCAGCGTAATTTCCAGGCCAATGCTAAAACCATCCAGACTCAGGATACCCTGACGCAGACTATTATCAATCTGAGATAAGCGACAGCTCACTGAGCAGTGGGCTCTTGATAAAACCCGGTTAAGCCAAGGCTTGACCGGGTTTTTGCTTTTCTGGCACAGGGATTGCAGTGTTGTGACTAAGACAAGTTTAGAACCGGGTTTTGCCGTTTAACCGGTTTGCAGATATCGCGGAGAAGGGTATGGATAAGGCGTTATTTATTGCCATGACGGGTGCCAAGCATAACATGCTGGCGCAGACCGCCCGATCCAATAATTTGGCCAACGTGAACACCACGGGATTTCGTGCAGATCTTGAGCAAGCGCGCGCCATGCCTGTGTTTGGTCAGCATCACCCGAGCCGGGTTTATGCGCTGACTGAGCGGCCTGCGACCAGCACCGAGCAGGGCAGCTATGACTATACCGGCAACCCGTTGGACGTGGCGATCAAAGGTGAAGGCTGGCTGGCGGTTCAGGCGCCCGACGGTACCGAGGCCTATACCCGTCGTGGTGACCTGAATATCGACCCTAATGGGGTGTTGCGTACCGGCAATGGTTTGCCGGTGATCGGCAACGGCGGGCCTGTGGTTTTGCCACCTGGTCAGCATGTGCATATCGCCTCTGATGGCACCTTGGCGATTTCAGAAGAAGCCGGTGGCGGTGCCAATTTGGAAGTGGTGGATCAGTTGAAGCTGGTCAGTCCAGCGGAGTTGGGCCTGATCATGGAGAAGGGCCTGGACGGCCTGATGCGTCCAAGAGACTTTGATGGCCCACTGCCTGAAAGTGAGCTGGTTCAGCTGGAAAGCGGCGTACTGGAGACCAGTAACGTCAATGCCGTGCATGAGCTGACCACGCTCTTATCACTTTCACGTCAGTATGAAATGAACGTGAAGATGATGAAGAAAGTTGAAGAAAACGCCTCCCAGGCAAGCAGTATCCTGCGGATGGGTTAAGTTTTTTAGTCGAATTTTGATCGTTTTTTTAGGAGACAGCCATGCATCCGGCACTCTGGACAGGTAAAACAGGTTTACAGGCGATGGACACCAAAATGTCCACCATCTCCAACAACCTGGCGAACGTTAATACGGTTGGCTTTAAGCGCAACCGGGCCGTGTTTGAAGACCTGTTGTATCAGGCGATTCGGATGCCAGGCGCGCAAAATGGTGGCGATAACCAACTGCCGACGGGTCTGCAATTGGGGGTGGGGGTGCGCGTCACGGCCACCCAGCGTGAGTTCACTACCGGTAGTCTGGATATCACCAATCAGCCGCTGGATCTGGCCATCAATGGACGTGGTTTTTTTCGTTTGCAATCACCCGATGGTCAGGAAGTTTATACCCGCAATGGACAGTTCAGCCTGGATAACGAAGGGCGCATCGTAAATAGCAATGGTCTACCGCTGGAACCTGAAATTGTGGTGCCTGAAAACACCAACTCCATCACCATTGCGCGTGATGGCACGGTGGTGGTGAGTCGTGCGGATCAGCCGAACCAGCTCCAGCAAATCGGTCAGATCGATGTGGTCGATTTTATCAACCCGGCGGGGCTCTTGGCGGTTGGAAACAACATCTTCCAGGAAACCGATGGCTCGGGTGCGCCGATTCAGGGCATCGGTGGTGAAGGCGGTTTTGGCCGTATTGAGCAGAATACTCTGGAGCTTTCCAACGTCAGCGCGGTCGAGGAACTGGTGGACATGATCACCACGCAACGAGCCTATGAGATGAACACCAAGGTGGTGTCCTCGGCCGATGATATGTTGCGCAACCTGACACAAACCCTGTAAGCCATGATTAAGAGGAAAGCCATCATGTTGCAATCATCACTGAAAATGGCAGTTTGCAGCCTGGGTTTGGCCCTGTTGGCCGGTTGTGCTGCCAATGAGGTTGTGGTTCAGCCTAATGATCCGGTGTATGCGCCGGTTCAGCCCAGCCAGATGGAGCCACCACCTGCTTCACGAGGTTCGTTGTTCCACGCCAATCACAGCATGGGCCTGTTTGGAGATCGCAAGGCCTATCGGGTCGGTGATGTGATCACCATTCAGCTGGAAGAGCAAATGCGTTCGAGCAAATCCAGTTCAACCGATCACAGCCGTAACAGCAATATTGATATCGCCAGCCCAACCATTGGCGGTCGTCAACCGATTGACCTGAGTGTGGGCATGAATTCAGGCCGCAGCTTTTCTGGTGATGCCAGCTCGGATCAGAGCAACAGTCTGGTCGGCTCCATCACGGTGACCGTGCATGAAGTTTACCCGAATGGCAACCTGCTGGTGCGTGGTGAAAAATGGCTGACGCTGAACCAGGGTTCGGAGTATGTGCGGGTTTCTGGCATTGTCCGTCCGGATGATATCAGCCCCAACAATACCGTCAGCTCAACCCAGTTAGCCGATGCGCGTTTGACCTACAGTGGCACCGGAGACCTGGCTGATGCCAATCGTCAGGGCTGGCTGGCACGTTTCTTCAATAGTGGCTGGTGGCCGCTATGAGTCGGGGAGGCTTGTTCATGAAACGCTTTTTTGCCTGGGTGGTGTGTTTGAGCCTGCTCGTTCCGCTGGCTCATGCGCAGCAGCAAACCAGTCGCTTGAAAGACCTGACAACGGTTGAAGGGGTGCGCAGCAACCAGTTGATCGGTTATGGTCTGGTGGTGGGTCTGGATGGCACGGGTGATAACGCGCCTTTCACCAATCAGACCTTTGCCAACATGATGAACCAGTTTGGTATCACCCTGCCGCCGGGTGTGAACCCACGCTCGCAGAATGTGGCGGCGGTCACCATCAATGCAGAGCTGCCGCCTTTTGCCAAGCCAGGCCAGCGTATTGATGTCACGGTGTCTTCCATCGGTAATGCCGACAGCTTGCGCGGCGGCACCCTGTTGATGACTCCGCTGCGCGGTGCCGATGGTCAAACCTATGCGGTTGCGCAGGGCAGTCTGGTGGTCGGTGGTTTTGGTGCCGGTGGCGCGGATGGTTCACGAGTGACCGTCAACGTGCCCAGCGTGGGTCGTATTCCCAATGGTGCAACGGTTGAGCGCGAAGTCGCCAATGTGTTTGCCGACACGGATACCCTGACATTTAATTTGCACAATCCGGATTTTACCACTGCCCGCCGGATTGAAGAGGCGATCAATAACCTGATGGGGCCGCAGGTGGCTGAAGCCCTGGACCCCGTATCTGTGCGCGTGCGTGCGCCACGGGATACCAGTCAGCGGGTGGCTTTTCTTTCAGTGCTGGAAAATCTCGAAGTCGCCCCGGCGGATTCAGCAGCCAGAGTGATTGTTAACTCACGCACGGGCACCATCGTGATCGGTCAAAGTGTTCGTGTGGCCCCGGCTGCAGTGACCCATGGCAGTCTAACCGTGACCATCGCCGAAGCACCGCAAGTGGTGCAGCCCGGCGCGCTGGCTGGCGGTGAAACAGCCGTGCAGCAGGACACCCTGGTCAATGTGGATATGGAAAGTAACCCTATGTTCAAGTTTGATGCCGGTGTCACCCTGGATGAGATTGTCCGTGCAGTGAATCAGGTCGGTGCGGCTCCCGGTGATCTGATGGCCATTTTGGAAGCACTGAAACAGGCGGGCGCACTCAATGCCCAACTGATTGTGATTTGAGGTAAAGCTCATGATACCGGATCCTTCTGCCACTTA
>SKHR01000146.1 GCA_007116865.1 Marinospirillum sp.
TCATGGTAACGATCATCACTGAGTAAAAAAGCATAGAAGACTTCACCCTGATCCCTGGGCTGCAGATAACGCAGTTCGGTGCCCAACATGCTGCCGCGATCACTGATCTGACGCGGATAAAAGGTCATGTCATAGTGGGGTGCCAGATTCCAGTAAAAAGGAAACACCAGGTCATAGGCACCGTTTTTATGTGAATAGGCCAGATCCGGGTAAAGAAACCCGGTGTGACGCTGATCATCAATGGGGAAACGCAGCCAGGGCCAGTAAAAAACCGGCACTTCACGCACTTCCAGGCGCACATGATAGGCATCACCAAAACCACTTTCGCGATTCAGGTGGATACGCCCGGCCACCAACTGCCAGGCCCGATCATCCGGCGCACAACTGGTCAGACTGGCATCCACCAGCTCAACGCGGTCATCGGCCGTTTGGCGTAGCTGCCAGGCAGAACCTCGCAGATGTTGGTCATGAAACACATAGTGGCCGCTGAATAACTGCATTTCACCGGTTTGCAGATCATAGTGACCTTCCTCTGCGCGCAGCAGCAGGTCATTATCACGCACCACCAGCTGGCCCTGTAACTGAGCCTGGGTACGCGCCTGATTGATTTGTGCCTGATCAGCGGTGAGATAAAGTGGCCCTTTGCGTAAACGCACATCACCGATCAGCCGGGCGTCTCCCTGTGCGGGATAATAGGCCTCACGCCCCTGGGCAAATAAACGGGCCTGATCCAGTGGCAGGTGAGCTTCCGGGCGGTCCAGCACCGGTGCCACATACTGACCATAACACAAGCGATCCGCGGTCAAATGATCCAGGGTTTGCCAGTCCAGCCACTGCGCAGGCAAGCTCGCCGGGCGCTGGGCCAGTGCAATACCGCTCGTTGAGAGCAGAAGAAGCAAACTCAGTAAACGAACACACAACAATGCGGATCTCCACGTCAGCGGATGCCAAACCAGGGCAAAAAGGCGTATTATAGCGGCTCAGCCCTTTATTGACATGATGCCAACCCGAAATCTGGTGACCTCTTTTGACTGACTCACGTGAAACTGCCTTACTTGAGTGGGCCAGCACTCAATGCCAAACCCCTTGCACTCAATTGCTTCCCGTCGCGGGTGATGCCAGCTTTCGTCGCTATTACCGCCTGCCGCTGGCAGAGCAGACTTTGATTTTGATGGATGCTCCACCGGAAAAAGAACCCTGTGAGCCCTTCATTCGTCTAGCCCGTCACTGGTTTGAGCAGGGGGTCGCTGTGCCTCAGGTGATCAGCGCTTCGACCGAGCTGGGCGCGGTTCTGTTGCAAGATTTTGGTGATCAACAACTGATGCAGGGTGTGTTGCATCTGACCGCTGAACAGGCAGACCCCTGGTATCAGCAGGCTCTAAAGCAATTGACCGAATTTCAGCAACAGCCTGTCGATACACTGAACCTGCCAGCCTACACGGAGGCATTACTGGCTCAAGAACTGGATCTGTTTGATGTCTGGCTCATCCAGGACCTGCTCGGCCTGGATCCTGCGCAAACCCCAGCCTGCTGGCCTGATTTTCGGGCACAGTTGATTGACAACGCACTCAGCCAGCCACAGCGTCCAGTGCATCGCGACTATCATTCACGCAACCTGATGCTGCGTGGGCCTGACCAGCCACTGGGCATTCTCGACTTTCAGGATGCGGTGATCGGCCCCATCACCTATGACGCGGTTTCTTTGATCCGTGACTGTTACCTGAGCTGGCCGGAGTCCTGGCAAAACCACTGGCGCGAAGTTTTTCGCCAACAGGTTGCCGCCGACCTGCCCACCGCTGACTTCAACCGCTGGTTTGATTGGATGGGCATGCAGCGCCACCTGAAAGCCGCCGGAATTTTTGCGCGCCTGTGGTTACGTGATGGCAAGGCCAGCTATTTACAGGATATCCCGCGCACTCTGGATCACCTCTGTTGTGCGCTGGTCCACTATCCTGAATACCAGGCGATTGAAATCTGGTTGAGCCAGCAAGTCCGACCTCTGGTTCTAGCCCAACTGGCTAAACGTCAGGGTGAACCGGCATGACACAGCAAGCGGTTCTGCTGGCTGCCGGAGAAGGTCGGCGGCTACGCCCTTTAACCCTGACCACCCCCAAACCCCTGCTCCGGGTCGGCGGCAAGCCACTGATTCACTGGCAGCTTGAACGCCTGGCCGCGGTCGGTGTCACTCAGGTGATTATCAACCTGGCCTGGCTGGGGCAGCAAATTCGTGAGTATCTGACCACCCAGCCCCAATTGGGTCTTGAGGTGATTTTTTCCGAAGAACCAGCGCCACTGGAAACTGGTGGCGCTTTGTTGTTTGCGCGCCACCGCATCCACGCCGACAGCTTTTGGCTGGTCAACGCCGACAGTTGGTGCCCAGCCCTCCCCCCCTTGTCTGAACCAGCACCAGGACAGGTTCAGCTTGGCATGGTGCCCAATCCGGCCTTTCACCCGCAGGGGGACTTTTATTTCAACTCCAGCACCGGACAGCTGGCTTGCAGCGCCAGTCCAGCCACACCGAATACTGCAACCTTTTCCGGCATCAGTCGCTTCTGTCGTCAGGTTTTAAGCGATCAGACACTGCTCGAGTGCTATGGAAAACACTACACACCGGGTGAAGCCTTTGCGCTCGCTCCCTTGTTGCGTTTTCTGATTCAAAAAGGCCGGGCGCAGGGTTTGTGGATACCGCAAGGCTGGGTGGATGTCGGCACCCCTGAGCGCTTACAGGCGCTGGATGCTGAGTTCAAGTGATGCGCTGGATACCTCGATTTGCCGGCAAACTCGCCGGTGGGCTCCTCGGCTACAGCCTCACAGGCTGGCCAGGCATGGTGATCGGTGCCCTGCTTGGCCACAGTTTTGACCTTCGTCGCGACAGCCTGTGGCAGATCGGGCCGCGCCTGTTTGCCCGTCGTCGCCTGGCGCGGGATGAACGCCTGTTTCGAGATCATTTGTTCACCTGCCTTGGGCATTTGGCCCGTCTTGATGGCCAGGTGACTCCCGAAGCGATTGAAGCGGCAGAAAAACTCTTTCGCCAGTTCAAACTCAACAGCAATGAGCGCAACATTGCCATCCACTGCTTTAACCTGGGCAAGCTGCCCAATACGGACCCCGAGCCCTTGGTGCGCCAAGTGTGTCAGCGTTATGCCAGCTCACCGGCTCGACGCCTGGAGTGGATCAGCAACTGCCTGCCGCTGGTGTTTGCCGGCGATGGTCCAAGGAAAGCTCAGCTTCAGACCCTGCGTCACTGGCTGCCGCTATTGAAAATCCAACCTCAGGCCTTCGAGCGCCTGCTGCAACCCTACTTGCGCGCGGCCAAACAAACGCAAAAGCCGCCGACGCCAAAAACCTCACCGCTGCACGAGGCTTACCTCCAACTCGGTGTTCAGCCCGGCTGTAGTTACGACACTGCCCGCAAAGCCTACCGCAAGCTGATGAGTCAATATCATCCAGACAAGCTGGAGTCTCAGCAACTGACGGATTATCAGCGACGACAAGGTAAAGCCCGCGCACAAGGCATTCAGCAAGCCTGGGCTGAGATCAAAAAGCACCTCAAAAAATAAAACCCGGCACTGAGCCGGGCTTTATCATCAGCAGACAGCAACTTAATCGCTGACCTTGGGTGGGTCGACTTCCATGCGCTTGGCGGCAATCACCGCCTGGGTACGAGAATGGACACCCAGCTTACGCAGGATGGCGGTGACATGTGCTTTGATCGTGGCTTCCGACACCTCCAGCTCATAAGCAATTTGCTTGTTCAACAACCCCTCGGTCAGCATATTCAGCACTCTGAACTGCTGTGGAGTCAGTGAAGACAGCGCTTCGGCAAAACGAGCTTCTTCTTCGCTGATTTCATCGAGACTGTCAGCAACTTCGGGTGGAATCCAAACCTCTCCATCAATGACCTGACTGATGGCTTCAGCAATGGTATCCAGCGAGGCGGATTTGGGAATAAAACCTGAGGCCCCATAGTCCATGGCACGGCGAATCACGTGGTTGTCTTCGCTGCCAGACACCACCACCACCGGAATGCCTGGATTGACACCGCGCAGAAA
>SKHR01000147.1 GCA_007116865.1 Marinospirillum sp.
GACGTCTGCCATACCCTGCATCAAATGGGGTGTTATGAAATTTCACTGGGAGACACTGTCGGTACCGGCTCCCCGCTTAAAGCCAAAAAACTGCTTGAAGCCGTGACCCGCCAAGTTCCACTTGACCGGCTTGCTGCCCACTTTCATGACACCTACGGACAAGCACTCACCAACCTTTATGCCGTACTTGAAGAAGGGCTGGGAGTCATTGATAGCTCTGTGGCGGGACTGGGCGGCTGTCCTTATGCCAAGGGCGCTTCGGGAAATCTAGCCACAGAAGATGTCGTGTATTTACTTCAGGGCCTCGGTATCGAGCATGGCGTCGACCTGACGTCACTCGCGACCACTGGCGAGTGGATCAGCCAATGTCTCGATCGCCGCAACTACTCCAAAGCCGGACAAGCGCTCAGCGCAACCCAATCATAATAATTTTTAGGAGGTTTGCATGACTCAACCCCTCTGGACACCCAGCGAAGAAGCGATCCATCAGTCCCCCATGTGGGCTTTCATGCAGCGGGTTAATCGCAACCACTCTTTGGCACTCAACAACTATCAATCACTGCACGACTGGAGTCTTCGCCATAGCCCTGAGTTTTGGTCCGAGGTGTGGGACTTTTGTGAAGTGCGTGCCAGTCACAAGGGTGACAGCCAATTGATTAACCCAGAACGGATGCCAGGCGCTCAGTGGTTCCCTGAGGCTCGTCTTAATTTTGCTGAAAACCTGCTACGCTACCGAGATGAACGCCCCGCGGTCATTTCAACCCGAGAGGATGGCCAGCGCATAGCGTTAAGCCATGCCGAACTCTATGACCAGGTCGCCCAGGTTGCCGCTGCACTCAAACAACTTGGGGTGCAACCCGGAGACCGTGTCGGCGGATTTGTTCCTAACGGCCACCATGCTCTGATTGCCATGCTGGCAACTGCCAGTCTGGGCGGCATCTGGTCTTCCTGTTCGCCTGATTTTGGTTTTAACGGAGTGCTAGATCGATTTGGACAAATTCAACCTAAAGTCCTGTTTGCAACGGATGGCTATATCTATAACGGTAAAACCATCGATTGCCTGGATCGTGTTGCACAAATCGCCAGTGCCTTAGACAATCTGCAGCAGGTTGTGATTCTGCCGTTCATACAAACAACGGCAGATCTTGGCGCAATCAAGCAGGGGGTTCACTGGCAGGATTTTGTCGTCCCTAACCCACCAGACCTTGAGTTTGCACAGCTTCCATTTGGTCACCCGCTGTACATCATGTACTCATCCGGCACCACGGGCGTGCCAAAATGTATTGTTCACTCCGCTGGCGGCACCCTGCTACAGCACCTAAAAGAGCACCGCCTCCACACCAGCTTGACCGCTGATGACACCCTGTTTTATTACACGACCTGCGGCTGGATGATGTGGAACTGGATGGTCTCCGGGCTAGCGGTCGGCGCCACATTGGTTCTTTTTGATGGCTCACCCTTTGCCCCTGAACCCAAGGTACTCTGGGACTTGGCTGAAAAGGAAGGAATCAGCGTATTTGGCACCAGTGCAAAGTACATTGCGGCCTGTGAGAAAGCGGGATTGAAGCCTGCTGCAACCCACCAACTCCCCCGCTTGCGTGCATTGCTTTCCACCGGCTCACCTCTGGCGCATGAGTCCTTTGACTATGTTTATCGCGATATCAAGTCAGAGATGTTACTGGCTTCGATCTCTGGAGGAACCGACATCCTTTCTTGTTTCGCGTTGGGCTGCCCCATTCGGCCAGTCTACCGTGGCCAGTTACAGTGCAAGGGGCTAGGCATGGCCGTTGCCGTCTATGACGATCAAGGCAACCGGGTGACACAACAGAAAGGGGAGCTGGTCTGTACTCAGCCTTTTCCATCAATGCCTATCGGTTTTTGGAACGACCCAGACGGACGGCGTTATCATGACGCCTATTTTGATCGCTTTGACAACATTTGGGCGCATGGTGACTATGCCGAAGTGACTACACAGGATGGGCTGATCATTCATGGACGTTCCGATGCGGTATTGAATCCGGGTGGAGTGAGAATTGGCACTGCTGAAATCTACCGCCAGGTAGAAAAAGTCGACGAGGTCCTTGAAGCCCTGTGCATTGGTCAGGACTGGCAGGATGACGTGCGTGTGGTCTTATTTGTCCGAATGAAACCAGGCTATTCGCTCAATGATGCATTACGCCAACACATCCGCACTACTATTCGTGCAGAAACAACGCCACGACATGTGCCAGCAAAAATCATCGAAGTCCAAGATATTCCCCGCACCTTGTCGGGCAAAATTGTTGAGCTTGCCGTACGAGAGGTGGTTCACAACCGGCCGGTTAAAAACCAGGACGCTTTGGCGAATCCAGAAGCACTGGCGCTGTTTAAGTCCATTCCGGAACTACAGCATTAACGCAACAAAAAGCCCCCTCTGTTTGGCATCGGGGGCTTTTAGGTTGAGCTTACTTCATTGAGATGGTCGTGTTCACACCACTTGAGAAGCTATCTGGCTCAAACCAGCGCTCTGTCACTGTCTTGCTGTGAGTCCAGAACTTCACCGCTTCTTTTCCATTGGGTCCCAGTGGCCCTAAGCGCGAACCTCTTGAGCCGGTAAAGCTAAAGTAGGCCACCGGCACTGGAATCGGCATATTGATCCCAACCTGCCCTACATCTATCTCATTCTGGAACTTATGTGCCGCCCAGCCGGACGCGGTAAAGATCGAGGTGCCATTACCATTCTCATTGGCATTGATAAAGGCAATCGCCTCATCAAGTGTATCGACTTCAACCACACACAGTACGGGACCAAAAATCTCTTGCTGATAAATATCCATCTGTGTCGTGACTTGAGTAAAAATGGTTGGGCCAACAAAGTTACCCTGCTCATAACCCTCTACCACACAATCGCGACCATCCAGACGCAGCTCAGCACCTTGTGCCACCCCTGAGTCGATCAAACGCGTAATGCGCTCTTTCGCCTGAGGTGTCACAACTGGACACACATCTGCTTTGACGTTGGTTCCAGGCCCAACGATAAGGTTTTTAGAACGCTCAACCAGATCATCTACCCACTGACGCGCCTCTCCAACCAGCACCACAACCGGGTTGGCCATGCAACGCTGACCCGCAGCACCAAAGGCCGAACCGATCAGTGCATCCAGGGCTTGCGTCTTGTTGGCATCGGGCAAAATCACACAATGGTTTTTTGCACCCATCATGCACTGCGCTCGCTTGCCCGCATTACTAGCCATCTGGTAGACCTGCTCTCCAACATGACTCGAACCGATAAATGAGACCGCCTTGATCAAATCATGCTGACACAAACGGGCAGCCACTTCAGGCCCGCCATGCACCACGTTTAAGACGCCAGGCGGCAAACCTGCCTCGTGAGCCAGTTCAACAAGGCGCAAGGTAGAAGTTGGGTCCTGCTCAGAAGGCTTGAGTACAAAGGTATTCCCTGTTGCCACTGCAATCGGGAACATGAAACAGGGCAACATCACGGGAAAGTTGAATGCGGTGATGCCTGCACCAACACCCAGGGGCTGCTTCAGTGTATAAACATTGACCCCAGTGGCTACATTTTCTGCCAACTCAGACAACTGCAACGAAGGAATCGCACAGGCATGCTCAATCACCTCCAGGCCCCGACCAACTTCACCTTCCGCATCGGGCAGTGTTTTGCCATGCTCTTCGGTGATCAGAGCGGCCAGTTCTTTGGTGTGCTCTCTGACCAGTTGCTGGAACTTAAGCATGATACGCATTCTTGCGCCCAGGGAAGTGTTACGCCAGCTCTGATAAGCTTGCTGCGCATTCTCGATCGCTGCATCGACCTCATCCAGTGTACAAAAAGGAACCTGAGCAACCACCTCTTGAGTGGCTGGATTGTGCACATCGCGCCAGTCTGAGGACTGAGAAATCACCTTTTCACCACCGATGATCATCGGCGTTTTACGTATCGTCATGACTTGCCTCACAGTGAATGTTGTTTTTATGGGGTGTATTGCATGGTAGACAGCCCAA
>SKHR01000017.1 GCA_007116865.1 Marinospirillum sp.
ACAAGGAATGAGCATGCGTTTCGCCGCCAATCTCAGCATGATGTTCACCGACCTGCCTTTGCTTGAGCGCATCCAATGTGCAAAGCAGCTCGGGTTTCAAGGGATCGAAGTCCAATTCCCCTATGCCGCCTCGGTGGCTGACTGGCAACAGGCACTCAAGGATGCCCAACTGCCTTTAGTCCTCATCAATCTGCCAGCCGGTGATTTCATGCAGGGTGGCCCCGGTTTGGCATCGCATCCTGAGCGGGTCACCGAGTTTAAGGAAGCCGCGATGCAGGCGCTGGACTATGTGGATGCACTGCAACCTTCCGTGCTCAATGTGCTGGCTGGCCGGGTCGCACCAGGGCATACCCAGGCCGCCTGTTTGCAACAACTGGTTGATAACCTCAACTGGTTACAGAAACAGCTGGGCACACGCCCCCTGCATCTGACCTGTGAACCCATCAATAACCTGGATCAGCCGGGTTACTTGATTCCCCGGCCCAGTGACTGGGCCGCCCTCGCCTCACGCCTGGATCACCCCGGATTGAAACTACAGCTGGATATCTACCACGCTGCCCAGATGCAACAGGCGATCAGCGACTGCATGACCCGCTACGCAAAAGACCTGGTACACATCCAGTTTGCCGATCACCCAGGACGAGGTCATCCCGGCACGGGCCAGCTCAATTGGGAAGCGCTGCTCACCCAGCTCAAATCTCAAGGTTATCGCGGCTGGCTGGCCGCAGAATTCAACGCCAGCTCAAAGGATCGCTTTGACTGGCTGGAAGCCTGGCAAACGAAGCTGTCTTAAGCCGAATCTTGACCCTCAAACAACTCAACTGAATTTATGGATGGCACAATGCCCACAGTCCAGCTGCAACCAGATACTGCCATCACACCCCAGGAAATCGAACAAATTGCCTGGGGAGCTGCTTTGGTTTTAAATGAGTCACACTGGCAAGCGGTTCAAGACTGTCATGCTTTTTTACAAACACTGGTCGACCAAAAGCGAATCATTTATGGCATCACAACCGGATATGGGCCTCTAGCCAATACCTATATCGACCCAGACGCTTCGGCAACACTACAAAAAGGCCTGGTCTATCACTTGACCAGCGGCACCGGCCCTTTGCTGAGTAAAGAGCAAACACGAGCGATCATGGCCGCGCGAGCAGCTGTCATGGCGCGTGGTTATTCAGCAGTCAACCCACAGACATTACAGCTGTTGCTCACCTGCCTGGAAAAAGATTTGATCCCGCAGGTTCCATCCATCGGTACTGTTGGCGCCAGTGGCGATTTAACTCCACTGGCGCATATCGCACTGGGCCTGATGGGTGAGCAGAGCGTCTACTTAGCCGATGAAGTACTCGAAGGTCACGAAGCTTTTAGGCGCTTAGACCTAACACCACTAAGACCGAAAAATAAAGATGCCCTCGCCTTGGTCAATGGCACCAGCGCAATGACCGCCATTGCCGCATTAAATCACTGCCACGCAGAGCGGCTGCTCAAACTGTCGCTGATTCTTAGCGGGCTTTATGGAGAGCTGCTTGGCGCACATCTGGAATGTTTACAACCGGGTTTAGCTCAGCTTCGCCCTCATGCGGGGCAAGTCTGGGCTCAGTCCAGGCTCTACAGCCTCTGCCAAGACTCAAAATTATTAACGCCTTACACGATCACAGCCACCCTGCCAGACCAGCTTGTTGCCGGTGGCACCCTACACAATCAACCCATTCCTCAGGATGCCTATACCTTCCGCTGCGCCAGCCAGAATTTAGGCGCGGTGAAGGACAGCCTGGATTTTCATGGCGACATGCTCAAGACAGAACTCTGGTCCGTCACGGACAACCCCATTTTTTTAGCAGAAAAGCAGGAGGTTCTTCATGGTGGTAACTTTTTCGGCCAACAAATCGCTATAGCTGCTGACACGCTCAATAACGCTTTGATTACTCTAGCGGTCCACAGCGAACGAAGGATTGCTCGAATCACTGACTCCCGCCTTAACCAGGGCCTGCCCCCTTTTCTACGGGGCAACAATGACGGCCTGCATAGTGGGTTTATGGGAGCCCAGGTCACCGCCACAGCTTTGGTTGCAGAAATGCGAACCCGCGCCATACCTGCGAGCATTCAATCCATTCCAACCAATGCCAATAATCAGGATATTGTGACCATGGGCACACTCGCAGCCCGTCAATGTGCACTAAACCTTGAGCATCTGACCGACTTGCTCGCCATCGAAAGCCTCATGCTGGTACAGGGCATGGATCTTAGTCCCAACCCACTCGATGCTTTTTCCAGCAGTGCTCGCCAGTTTTATGCCCAGGTACGTCACTGGATTCACAAACTCAATGACGACCGTCCTTTGCATGAAGATATTTGCTATTTACGAAACAAAATACATCGCCCACAAACGGCTGAGTCAATTTTGAGTGGGTTTCCAAACTCATAAACAGCTTAGAACTTAAATCTCGGAAACTTGCCAGGTTGCCGCATATCAGAAGTAATGCCAGGCCTCGACCTTGCTACCACCCGAGTGATAGCTCAACTGATCAAAACTAAGTTTGCTTGCCAGCATGATGCCTCGCCCATGGTTATCCAGCAGCCGCTCCGGTGAAAAGGTCAGATACTTTTCATAATCAAACCCTTCGCCTTGATCCTGAATCAAAACCTGCAAATGATCTTGATGAATCTCCACGGAAATCCTGGCACTGCGCCCTGAATAGACCTCAGAGTTCAGCCGAAGCTGGATTTCTTCTTGCAGCCGCCCAGCATCAATCAACTGAGTTTTTTCATCGTAGTTGATATTCAAATTGCCATGCTCAACCGCGTTGAGCATCAACTCAAACAGGCCGATTGCCACCTTCTCACTTTTATCAGGCGCGATAAAGTAATTCGCAATAAAGCTGGAAAGGCGGGTCACATCCTCCGGTGTACGAAAATCAAACGAGATCTGACGCGCCAGACTTAAAGAGTGGCGAACCTGCCCTAGTGACTGGCTGACCTTTTCATGGTTGCGCGCATCCTCCAAAGCCGCCGAAAGAACCGACAGGAGCATTTTGGGGGTGAAGGGTTTGGTCAAATAATAAAAAGCACCCGCTGCAAATCCGGCCTGAATCGTGCTGGGGGAATCCTCCGCTGTCTGCAAAATCACCGGTAACAGCGCATGCTCGGAAGACTTTATTGCCTGTAAAACCTCCAGCCCGGTTTTTTGTGGCATTTGGTGATCCAGAATCACCGCCTGATAGTCTTTCCCCTGACCAGCGAGCTGATCCAGCGCCTGTTGACCATCCCTGACGGCATCAACCAGATACCCGGCTTTGGTTAAGGTGTGCTGCAAAAGTGTCAGACTGATATTTTCATCGTCCGCAACTAAAATTCGTGGCCGCTTGTCATTCATTTTTGGTTTATGCCTGGCTGGATGAGTGGTATTACATCATGAGATGCTTATTGACTCAAGGCGTCGCAAACACCAAAAAACCACTTGCAATTCATGCTTCAATCTCTATAATGCGCAGCTGTTGAACGGCAACAGCCCTTCACTTTAGGACTATAGCTCAGCTGGTTAGAGCGCTACCTTGACATGGTAGAGGTCAGCGGTTCGAGTCCGCTTAGTCCTACCAAAAGATCTCAGAAAAACGGTCGCTTACAGCAAATGCTGAGCGACCGTTTCTCGTTTCACCCCCATCAACAGCGATTGTTTTTCTGGGGATTACCACGGCAGGATGGCACTGCAACGCTCTGGCTAGCACCTTTGTACGATCAACACCAAGACGAACGCGATTGTTTTCGATAGCTGATATTGTTGATTGAGGAATGCCAGTTGCAGCAGCCAAATCGTTTTGACTCATCTCCTGTAATTCGCGCAATATCCGCACCGAATCACCCACGGATACGTCAACTCTTTTAGCTGCTTTACGATAATCGTTCATTTATTACCTCCGATAGTCATGGGGAGTGACACGCTCAACCTCCACCAGCAACTGATCTCTTTGAACCTTATAAGTCACTCGATAC